>CAZRFG010000159.1:0-8201 GCA_964599205.1 uncultured Victivallaceae bacterium | reverse complement strand
CGGCTGCCGACCTCGCTCCCGGGAGAGAGGAGCGGGCTCCGCCCGCGGACGGGGGGAGCGCTTCGCTTAGCTTCGCTCGCGTGGATCGCGAGCGACCAGCGTTTCGCCGCTGGACCGCGCCCCCGTACGACGGGGGGGCGGGATTCTGCCTGACGGCGGTTTTTTGCCTGCGGCGCTTTTTTTATTTTTTTGGCGCTTCGCGCTTTTTTCAGCCTGCGGCGCTTTTTTTATTTTTATCAGCGCTTGCCTTCGAGGCGGGCCGGCAGCACACCCTTCTTGCTGGTCTCGCAGAACGTGAGAAACTCCAGCACCTCCGGAATCTGCGGCAGCTCCTCACGGATCGCCTTCAACGCATTGCTCGGCGCCAGCCCGCTCCGGTAGTATAACCGGTGCATGTGCTTGATCACCGTAATCGTCTCTTCCCCAAAACCCGCGCGCTTCAAACCGATCAGGTTGATCATCTTCACCCCGCCGTTGCGCCCCTCGGCCATCATGAACGGCGGAATGTCCTTCGAAAACACCGACCCGCCCGAAATGATCGCCAACCGGCCCACCCGGCAGAACTGATGCAAACCCGACAAACCCGAAATCAACGCCCGGTCGCCCACTTCGCAGTGTCCAGCCAGACCCGCGCTGTTCACCATGATCACATGATTGCCGACCATGCAGTTGTGCGCGATGTGGGTGCACCCCATGAACATCCCGCCGCTGCCGACCACCGTCCTGGTCTCCGGCTTAGCCCCGGTGTGCACGGTCACATTCTCCCGGAAAATATTGCCGTCGCCGATCTCAAGATAGGTCGGCGCATCCGGCACCACACTGTGATCCTGGGCACAATGCCCGATCGCGCTGAACGGGAAAAAGACGTTTTTCGCCCCGATCGTGGTGTAGCCGTCAATGTTGCACTGGGCAAGCAGCCGGCAGCCGGGACCGAGCTTGACATGCGGCCCGACATAGCACATCGGGCCGATTTCGACGTCGTCGGCGAGGATTGCCCCGGCGGCGACAACGGAAGTGGGGTGGATTTTGGGCATAAAGCAAAAACTTTCCAATTACCGAATGATCCAGATTTTTGAGCGGCGGGCACCCGGCGATTCATGCCGGTTCGATTGCTCCGCCGCCGGATTCCGGACTTCCGGCGGATTTTCGATCGATTGTCACCGAAACGGTCGGCGCCGGCACAGTGAGTTGTGCATTCTGACGGATTTGCTTGTATGCTCCGTTGTTTTACTATACACGCGCGCAGCGGGAATTGCAATCGATCTGACTGCCGCAATTGCGCTTTTTCGCGAGGTGCCGGCCAAAGATTTCCGCATCCAACTGATCTCGCGAGCCGATTCCAAAAATCCTTTCGTGCGCTCGAAACGTCTGTTTCTCCGACTCGCCGGGCGCGATTTCGGGTAATACCGCGAAGGTATTTCCCTCAATCCACCCGGCCATTCGAAAAAATATCCAGTTTCGAATCGCGGCGAAATTATTTTTGAAATCAGCTCCAGCGACTTGAAAATTGTCATTCGAGGTCGTATTGTCAGTATGTCAAACGCTGTTCAAACCCTAACTCATGGAGAATTCCGGCAATGAAGAAACGCAGAAGAATCGTAGTCAGTTCGCTTGGTCCCGCCCCGCAATACGGTCTGGTGATGCACGGCCAGCCGGCGGTCGATCACATGATCAAGTTCTGGCGCGAACAAGTCGATACCGTGATCGCCGACAAGCCCGACCTGATCGTGGTGCCCGAGGCCTCCGACCGTTTTCCCGCCCACACCATGGAAGAACGCAAAGCGTATTACGCGGTGCGCGGCGACCAGGTGCGTGACGCTTTTGCCGCCATCGCCCGCGAAAACCGCTGTTACATCGCCTATTCGGCGGCGCGCAAGCTCGCCGACGGGAGCTACCGCAACTCGACCCAGCTCATCGGACGCGACGGCGAAGTGGTTGGGATTTACAACAAAAACCACCTGGTGATCGGCGAGACCTTGAAGGGCGGGATTCTCTGCGGCAAAGATGCGCCGGTGTTTGAAACCGACTTCGGGCGGGTGGCGATGGCGATTTGTTTCGACCTTAATTTCCATGAATTGCTGGAGAAGTATGCGCCGCAGCGGCCGGATCTCTTGGTTTTTTCGTCGATGTATCATGGCGGGGTGATGCAGAATTACTGGGCGTATCACTGCCGGAGTTATTTCGTCGGGGCGATTGCGGGGCTGGAAAACAACATCATCAATCCGGTGGGGGACCGGGTGGCGCATTCGACCAATTACATCAAGCGGATTTCGGCGTCGATCAACTTGGACTATCAGGTGGTTCACCTCGATGAAAACTGGCAGAAGCTGCAGGATGTGAAGAAGAAGTACGGTCGCGGGGTGACGATTTACGATCCCGACTATGTGGGTGCGGTGGTTCTGTCGAGCGAGCTTGACGATGTCACCAGTCAGGATATGGTCAAGGAGTTCAAGATCGAGCTGTGGGACGAGTACTACAAGCGGAGCATGGATCACCGCCACGCGCCGGGGAATATCGAGCCGTAAGGCCGACTGTCGCGGGCGGGCCGAACGATCCGGGTATCCCGGTCAAGGGCCGCGCCCTTGCGCGGATTCCAAAGGGCGCGGAGCCCTTTGGCGGAGTGTGAGGCAGCGCCTCGCCTCCCCGCCCCGGGCGAGCGCACTGCGCCTTTGACTCTCACCGCTCCGTTGTCGCGGGTGGCCAGGGGCGACATCCAATGTAGTTAGTCCGGCCCGAGCGCAGACGCGCATGCGTCGGAGCGGCTGAATTTTCACCCAAAATGCAGCGCGCGGATCAGGTGTCGAGTCATCAAACGACTCGCAACATCTGATCCGCGCGCTGTGTCTTTTCTCTTATCGGTCGCTCCGCGGCGTTCGCCGCTTCGCTCGGACCGGGCTCAGCGGCGGAACTCTCGTTCCGCCTACTTGAGCTGGGGCTTCGCCCGGAGCGGGAACGGTGAGGTTTCACCTCACACTCCACAAGAGGGCTCCGCGCCCTCTTGACTCTGCGCAAGGGCACTGCCCTTGACCGTATTCCCCGAGCCGAGAGAGCGCGAGCGACCGGCTCGGTATCCCGAGGCCGACGTTCGGCCTTACCAGTTTTCGGCGAGCAACTCGAAATACGCCTGCGGGTGGGCACAGGCCGGACAACTTCCCGGCGCCTCGGTACCCGTGTGGAGATACCCGCAGTTGCGGCAACGCCACACCACCGGCTCCGCCTTTTTGAACACCGTTCCGTTCTCAATATTCTTCAACAACCCGAGATAACGGTGCTCGTGCTGCTTTTCCGCCACACAGATATGCTCCCAGACATAGGCGATCGGCTCGAAACCCTCTTCGCGGGCAATCTTGGCGAAAGTCGGATACAACTCGCTCCACTCCTCATATTCGCCCGCCGCCGCCGCCTTGAGATTCTCCGCCGTCGTGCCGATCACCCCTGCCGGAAACGACGCCGTGAACTCCAGTTTTCCGCCTTCCAGAAACTTGAAGAAACGTTCGCCGTGCTCCTTTTCCTGCCCCGCGGTTTCCTCAAAAATATCGGCGATCTGGACAAACCCCTCCTTGCGAGCCCGGCTGGCGAAGAACGTGTACCGGTTCCGCGCCTGGGACTCCCCGGCAAAGGATTTGAGGAGATTCTTTTCAGTCTGAGTTCCCTTGATCGATTTCATGCTTACCTCCGAGTGTTCGGGTTGTCAGAATAACAGCTTGCCAGCCGTCGTGACGGATTGCGCCGGATCGAGGCGGATATGGCATTCTTTATCCGCCGTCGTCCGGTTATAGCATACCATCGCCCCGGCGCAAAATCAAATTCGTTGTTGACAATTTTCGCTTGAAAAAACACTCAGGAGGTGATTTATCATGGATTTCTCATACTTTCCCCCGGTCGGCACTGCCGATGTTCTCGAAAACCGTCGCGAATTGCTGCTCTCCGCGGTCGAAAAAGCGCTCGCCGCCCGGCTGGCAACGCTCGACGGCACCCTCGCCATCGGCTGCGGTCCGCTGCCGGACGGCATCGAGGACATCCGGCTTCAGGTGACCCGCTTCGCCGCCCCGGTCGCCGAAAACCCCCATCTCGTCGCCGGCAAAGCCGTGCTCGCCGGAAATTCGCCCGCCGCCGCCGCGTTCCGCGACCGCTTCGGACGCCTGGCGGCGCTGCTGCCGCTGCCTTGCCCGGAGGCCGTCGCCATTGACGGCGCGGAAATTTTCTTCACCGCGATCGAAAACGCCGGGGCGGTCACTTTTGAGTATCACGACCATCGACTTGCCGGACGGCTTGAAATCGACTGGACGCTCGATTTCACCGCCAGCACCTTCGGCACCGCCGCCGACGAAAGCGCCGAACGCGCCGCCGCCGAAGCACTCCGCACCGCGCTCGCCAATCTCCATACGGCGGGGGTTGAGGAGGCGCTCTGCCGGATTTTCAACCGCGCCGCCGGCGCCGGCTTTTTCCGTCCCGGCATCGTCGGTTTCGCCGAAACCGGCGGCGGCATCCGGACGGCGGGCTCCGCGCTCGACCTTCCGCGCCGCGCCCGGCGTTTCCAGCTCGGCATCACGATGCGTAGTCTACTCGAGAGCGATCTTGCGCTCCGCCTCGACCGCCTGCTCGCAATGCTGCCGCTGGAAAACCGGCTGCTCGCATTCGAGGGCGGCGCCCTCAACATCCTCTCGCTCGCCCTCTCCGGCATGGCCGAAATGCGCACCGTCGACCAGTATCAGCGCCGCTTTTACGAGGCAGGGCTCCGCCTCGAATTCCTGCTCGCACCGCAAAACTCGGAATTGCCCGCTGTCGCACCGGAAGTCGCACCCTCGGTTCCGGCGGTCGATCCCGCCGCACTGGAGCGGATATTGACCGCTTACTTCGGCGAAAATCTGGGCATTGAGCTTTTTCGCGGCGGACTCGGCGGCGACAGTGACGGTCTCGGCTGCCGTTTGGAGCGGATCGGGTGTGGCGATGATGGTTTGACCCGCTCCTGCGAGCTGGCGCTCGAATTGCGCTTTCGCGACCGGAGTCTGCTGCTTGAGAAGCTCGACCGGATTACGCGGATGCTTCCCGCCTTGCCGCCGGCGCTTCCGGTTTTCACTCCGCCGCTACGGGCGATCCTTTTTCGCAGTGCCGACCTTCGACGCCAGAGTGACGGCGGGGTATCCAAGCACCTCGGCGTGGTCGCGATCACGGTCAAACTGTAGGAGGGATGGCATGAGCGGCGGTAAATGGGATTGGTCGACCTCGCTTTGGGCGAGCGACAGCAGGCAGACGACGGTCTATTGCCTCGGCTGGAGCGTCGACGAGGTGCTGCCGAACGGACAAATCGGCATTGAGGCGGTTCCGCTTGAGGGACAGACCAGTCTGGCCGACAAGTTCAGGCTCGACCGCAACGAGTTCCGCGAGTGGGCGAAGTTCGTCAAAACGGTCAAGACCGGCGACGGGGTGGAAATCTATCTCTCGATCGAACGCATCTGGCTCAACTGGATGGATTGGGATTGGTCGGAAAATCATGCCGCTTCAGACGACCGGCAGCAGGTCATTACAAGTTACCTCGGGGATCGCTTGAACGGCGAACTCCTGCGCAAGCTTCGCCGCAATCACCTGACTTTCGACGACCTCAGCGAACGCGCCCGAACCAGCCTTGCCGACAAGGTGAAGCTCGACGTCCGCGAGATCAAATTCTGGTGCCGGATCGAAAAAGTGGAAGAAAAGAGCGACAGCTTCATCATTTTTGCCGCCATCCCCAAAGTCTGGTTCAATTCGACCCGCACCGACGACTGGAATTGGAAGGATGACGGGTACAACCATGACAAGTCTTTAAAGTATTTGACATGCAAAGGAAAGGCGATATCCCGAAACGTGATCGAAGCGGTGGAGTCTGAGTCCTCTTCTCGCGATCTGATTCCTGAAATTGCCTGGTATGTACTCGCGTCGGCGGTTGGATTGGACGCTTCGCAAGTCAATCACTGGGGACAGGATTTCAGTTACAGCGCTTTGTCGACCGGGCTGAAAGTCCGCATCGGAGTTCCCAATGTCTGGATATGTGCCGATTTGTTGCAAGGTGGCAATTTGGCAGATCATCTTATTTTTGGAACAGGCGGTTACCTCGGGCAAATCCCCAGTCACCTCTCCGCCGATAAAAAAGTCATTTTCTGCCGTGACTTCAATGAATTTCTTGAAACAATTGAGAAAAACGCGGATAAACTTTGGGGATTCGTGATGTTTGCTCATGGGAATCCACTGGGGGCAATATCAGCAACAAGACAAGGCTCAGTTGGACTTGCGAACCAATCTGAATTGATATTGTTGATAAAGCGTTGCATAAAGTATAAGTTAGCCAAGGTATATGCGATGCAATGTACGAGTGGATATAAAGGAGTTTATAAAATCGAAGCAAGAAATGTTTTCTCAGATAACCCAGAGCGTTTTTCTCAGTCTAAAAATAAAGATTATCGTGAAGTTATGCAGAGATGTAAATCGTATTTTTCTCGTTATCTTTCTGATTGGGTAAGAAATATACAAGTTTTTATCGAAGATGATCAAATAATGATATCTTTTGATGTTAATTGGCTTGCCGGATGGGATGATGTTGCGATATGTGTATTTACATATCAGGGCACTAATGTTTTATCATTTGATACTGCATGGATTGGAATACCATAGGTTTATTTTTTTTCTAAATAATTGTAACTGCCGATGAAAATCACCGCTTTGGACGGGCGGTGGATCAGGAGGTAGATGAACGGGCGGTTGGCGGTGAAGATTTTATTCGGAAGCTTGAATTGCGGCTCGGCGGAACAGCCTAAGGCGATGCCGTGAGAGACGGTTACTGATTCTCCCTTGGCGCGGACTTCATTGATTTCAAAATGATTGGACTGGGTGATCCCGACGACCACGAGGTCCGTGTACCGGGTTTGAGCGGAGAGCAACGCGGCGAGGTTACTGTGCTCGTAAATGTTGCTGAAGTTTACATCCAATGACGACACCGGGCAATTCATCGACTTCAGGAGCTGATTGCCGTTGAGTTCGCTTCTGAAGTTGAACTTCGGAATTCGCAACGTGTACGGATCGACGGTCGCCCGCTCCAGGTGGCGGATGATGACTTCGGCGTTCAACTTGGCAGCGAGTTCCGGCTCGGGCACGATCGTTTGCGGCTTGAGCACCAGCATGCCGAAGTCGTTGTTGCGGAACGGCAGCCACACCGACTGCCAGCTTTCATCCTCGTATCCGGCAAGCCACACGTCGTCTTTGACCATCATCGGCATCGCTTCGCCCGGCTGGCCGGGTGCCCGGTAAAAGGACGCATCGACATTCTCCGGCTCGAACGGCGTCGCCCAGGCGCTTTCAAAAATCACGACGGTACGCAACTCGAATATTTTCCAAGCTTCCGAATTTTTCGGATAAGTGGTTTTCTCCACCACGCAATAATCATCGCGTTCAAGATCGGCGAGAAAGTCCGCCTTGAAACGGGTGACCGAGTCGTCGTAGCGAAAGGTGTTTTCAATGCTGAGTTCATCCTTTTGGGCCGGGAGTTCGCGCCGGAGCCGGCGCATCTCGGCCAGCGCGTCGCCGCCCCGGGACGGCAGCAAAGCCTGGAATTGCCGGCGCGTTTCGCCCGCGCTGCCGCGGTCGAGCACCGCGAGGTTGAGATTGAGCCCGAGCGGCGAAACCAGCACCGGATGCGTCGGGGTGGCGGTGTAGCATTGCCACGCGAACCGCAGATGGTTTTTCTCCGGCTCCGAGAGCTCCTTTGATTCGAACGTGACCCCGCATGAGAGCAGGGCCAAGGCAACTCCGGCGAGGCGGAGGAGATGCGGCAGGCGTGGACGGGTCATTTCGGCGAATTCCTCGAAGGTTGCTTGGTTCGGTTGATTTTAGGATAATCTATCGGGTTAATCGATGAATGCAAGTCATTCGGCTTGGGGAATGGGGATTAAATTTATCAGGCGGTTTTCCGATTCATCGTTTGACTTTGAAAAAACCGGCGTTATTGTTGTCAATGTGGTTATTTTTCAGCAACTTTTTTTCGCGAAGGATTGACGCTGATGAAGGATTTTACCATTGCCGCTCCGGCCGCTCCGGCCGGTGATTTGATATTCAGCACCGGCTCCGCGTCCGCCGTACCGGCGGCGGCTCCGGTTCCGGTTCCGGCCAAAGAGGAGCCCAAACAACCCTCGATCTACGGCAAAATTCCGCCGGTGCCGACGCTGGACGCG
>CAZRFG010000158.1:0-8247 GCA_964599205.1 uncultured Victivallaceae bacterium | reverse complement strand
AGATTCTGCTGGAGTTCGTCGAGGTGCGAAGTGTAAATGTCGCGCGGACTGCACCCGTATTTTTTGATCAATCCGGCCGCGGCGCCGACCGCTTCGCCGAGCAAGCCGCAGGTCGCCATCACCCGGGTCGAACTCAGCGCCGAATGGGTCACGCTGATATTGCGCCCGGCGAACATCAGATTGGCGATGTTTTTGGAGTACAGCGAGCGGTAGGCAATGCCGTAGGGCGACGGGGCGGGGTGGAAAATGGTCGGCTTGCCGGGATAATGGAAGCCCTCGGGATGATGGTCGTCCATGGTCCAGCCGCCGTAGGCCACGGTGTCCGGGAAGTCGCCGCCGCGCGCGACGTCGTTCTGGTTCATGATCAGGTCGCCGACGTAGCGGCGGCTTTCGCGCTTGCCGGGGAGGGAACCGACCCATTCCAGCTCCCAGTTGCGGTATTTGGCGCGGTTGTCGGGGTGGTTTTTGAGGTAATCCCAGACGCCGAAGGCGATTTTCTGGAGTTCGTCGCGGTAGTGATCGACGTCGTGAATCGCGTCGCCGGTGCCGCCAAGCTCGATCCACCAGAAATTCTGCCAGCCGGTCAGCTCGGGCGAGCGCAGCGTGAAGGCGTCGGCGTTTTCATAATGATTGGCCCATTCCGGGGCGATGAAGTCATGCGGTTCGGTGGTTTCGCGGGCCTGGAGGAGGCAGCTCATCCCCATCGTTTTGAGGTCGGCCTCTTCCGGGGCGATGCTTTCGCCGAATTCGCCGCGCGCTTCGCGGCCCTGGCGGAACTCGGCCCCGGTGAGGGGGGCGAGCACGCTGTCGCCGGAGCAGTCGGCGAAGAGGGGGGCGCTCACGGTGAAGAAAGTCTGCGCCGCCGACTGGTAGCCGGTCACCGCGGTGATTTTGTCGCCGTCCATCGCCGCTTCGAGACAGGCGGTGTTGAGGAGCAGCGTGATGTTCTTTTCGCGTCGGATCGCGCTGTAGAGGACCGAGTCCCAGAGCGAATAGTTGCCCTCGGGATTGCGGTGCTGGTTTTCCAGAATGAACTCTTCGACGATGCCGGTTTCGCGGAGGTGGTCGCCATGGGCGCCGCAGATCCACATCCTGATTTCGCTCGAAGCATTGCCGCCCAGCACCGGACGGTCGTGCATCAGCACCACTTTGGCCCCCGCCCGGGCGGCGGCGATCGCCGCGCACATTCCGGAAATCCCGCCGCCGATCACTGCGAAGTCGGCCGTAAGAGAAACTTTTTTCATAGTTGATTCAACTCCTCGTAATGGCGTAATCTACACCGCAGGGCGGCAAAAAACAAGGCGATGGAGCCAAATTATTTACACCCGGGCGCAGGCGCGCGAAAGGGCGTGGAGATTGGCCGCCGCGGTGCCGGGGGTGACTTCGCAGCCCGCCGCGAGGATCAGCTTGCCGGGGAAAGCTGCCAAGAGCTCGCGGCCGCGGCGCTCGATGGCGGCGGGATCGCCGTTCTGGACCACCGATACCGGGTCGAGGTTGCCGCAGAGCGCCTGACGCTTGCCGAGGAGCGGAGCAAAGGCGGTCATCGAGCTCACCAGGTGGTCGACGTCAACGATGTCGGCTCCGGTGGCGATCATGCCGGGGAGGATCGCACTGGTGTTGCCGCAGATATGGAGTTTGGCCAGCGCGCCGAGTTGGTGGATGTGCTCGACCAGCCGGCATTCGAGCTCCCAGGCGAATTCGCGGTAGAGCTCCTCGCCGAGCTGCGAACAGGCGGCGTCGCCGATCCCGATCATATTCGCTCCCGCCTCGACCTGGAGCGTGATGAAGCGCTCGGCGTTGCGGTAGAGCGTCTGCAGCGTCTTTTTGACCGTATCGGGGTCGTCGTAGAGGTCGAGGAAGGCGTTACCCATGCTGCGGAGGTCGCAGTATTCGGCGAGCGGCCCCTCGACCCAGCCGCAGATTGCGGTGCTTTCGCCGAGTTCGCGGCGGAAAATCTCAAGCTCGCGGAGCCGTCCCTGAATCCGGCGGTTGCCGACAAAATCGATGGCTTCAAGTTTCGTTAGTGATTCGAGGGTGTCGAAGAGGATCACCTTGTCGAGCGGCAGCGAATCCTCCGGGTACTCGATGTGCGCGCCGTAGGCTTCGAGTTCGCCGTAGGGGTCGCTCATCACATTGACCCAGTCGGAGCCGAAGGCGCGGGCGCACTCGATGTTGCTCCGGCAATGCGCCTCGGGATCGAGGATGAAGTCGCGGTAGGGCGTCCCGGTGTATTGGGCGCAGAACCGCATCAGGATCGGCATGAAGGGAGTGCGTCCGGCATTCTCTCCGGCGAGGAAGGCGGCGATCGGGTGGCTCGACATGTTGATTCTCCTCGGATTTGGCGTTTCCGAAAACAGTAGCGGCGAAAGTGCGAAAAATCAAGGCGGGATACCCGATTTTTGCGGTTTCGTTGCGGAAATGATGGCAATTTTTCCGGAAACGGTTATATTGGGAACAAGGAGATCAGGCGATGAAACTGCGATCGGCATGGATGTTGTTGCTGTTGACCTGCTTTGCACTCGGCGTCCGGGGGGAGTATCCCTCGTTTGAACAGGCCGGGTTCCGCAATTGCGCGCTGATTTACGGCAAGGAGACGCGCAGTGCCGCCGACTTTCTGCCGATGGTGATCAAAACTTCGCCGGAGGGGCGGCCGGAGTCGCCGTTCCTCTTTGACGCTTTCCTTTTTCTGCTCAAGAAAGTCAACAACATCGCCACCGAGAACGGTGCCACCCGGATGGCCGACTGGGAACAGGCACTGGCGATCTGGTTCGCCCCCGGCCGGGATCTCGCCGAACTCGACCGCGCCATTGAACTCGCGGTCACGACCGGCGGCGAAACGCCTCCGCGCAAAGTGATTTTGATGATCCCCTGGATGGACCCCGCGCTCGCCGATTTCGGCGACGTCGACGGCGACGGACGGAGCGAAAATCTGAAGCTTCCCGCCGACCGCGCCAAGGTCGCCGCCTGGTTTGTCCGCACCGCCCGCGAACGCCTCGCCGCCGCCAAGTACCGCCACCTTGTCCTCCACGGTTTCTACTGGATGCACGAATCGATCGCCGAAGATCCCGCGATGATCAAAGTCGTCGCCGACGAGGTCAAATCCGGCGGCTTCAAGTTTTTCTGGATTCCCTATTTCAACGCCGCCGGGCTCGAGCGCTGGCGCGACTGCGGGTTCGATGCGGCGTTCCTCCAGTCCAACTATGCCTTTACCTCGCCGGTCGACGGCGGCGGGACGCTCCGCAACCGGCTCGACATCACCGCCGAACGGGCCAAAAAGATCGGGATGGGTTTTGAAGTCGAATTCCGGCGCGGCGAACTCGATCCCGCCGGTCGGCTGATGCTCCGGCGGACCTTTGACGCCGGCGCCCGCTATGGCTTCCAGAACGCGCCCCAGGCGTGGTATCTTGAGACCGAAATGCTGCTCCATGCGAGTCCCGACCCCGACAACCGCGCCCTCTACGGCGAACTGGTCCATTATCTCGCGGGCGAACCAGTCCGGCTGCCCGACCTTGATCGTTGGCAAGTCGGGAGCGAAAACGGTAAAACCGTTTACACCGCCACATTTCCCGCTCCAGAAGCGGTCGGGCTCCTCGAAATCGCCTTTGACCCGGTGGAACCCGGCAAATCCTGGCGCGGGATCATTTCCGCTCAGGTTTTGAGCCGCGAAAAGTGGGAGAACGCGGGGTGGATCTACCGGGGACCGCCGGCTGCCGCCGACGGCGCTTTCCCGATGAGCGCGATCCGGCTCGACGGCAAAGCGGCTCCGGCGGTGCGGCTGGTTTTCGACGGCCCCGGCATGCCCGAGGTTAAGTCGATCAGCCGCGACTATCCGCTGCCGCCGAAACACCGCGCGCTCAGCTCGGGAAAGAGCTACCGCAGCAATTTTCCCGCCGTCCTCTATGCATATCCCGACCGCACCGGCCGCCAGTTGCTCGACGGGGTCAATTTCTCCAACGGCTTCCGCGAATACGTCGGCTGGGGCGGAAGCGGCCGGACCGACGTCGCTTTTAACTTCCGCGACGCGGCGGCCGGCGGGACGCCCTTTGAATTCGACGAAGTCCGCGTCCATACCCGGCGCGACCGGTCGGCGGCGGTCGATTTCCCGAGCGATCCCTTGCTCTTCCTCGCCCGCGACGGCGACTGGCGGGGGGGCGTTCTTCCCGCCGGATTGCGGGTGATCGAACCGGCGGCGACCAAAGTCGAGCGGCTCAACGACGACGCCGATTTCGGCGTCATCCGCTTCGCGGTCGATCCGCCGGCAACTGAAAAGTCGATGCTTTTCAGCAGTTCCCACCGGCAGTGGCTGATGCTCTCCGAAGTGGAGTTTTTCCGCCAGGGAAAGAAACTCGCGGTCGATGCGGTCCGCTATCAGTTGCTGACCCCGCCTCAGCGGAGCGGTCGCGTGCCCTACGCCGACGACGGGCGGCTCTTGACCGACGGCGACGGCCTCGACAGCTGGTCGGCGTCGAAAGTCGCCGGGCTGAGCGACGGGCGCTTGATCGAGGTGGTGATCGACCTCGGATCGCCGAGTGCGGTGTCGCAAGTCAGCGCCTGGAGTTTCGGCGGCGGGCGCAACGGGATTTACGCGCCCCGCTCGGCCCGGGTCGCTTTTTCCGATGACGGCGTCACCTGGAGCGATCCGGTCGATCTCGCGATTCCCAAGCTTGACGAAGACCGCCGGAAGCTCGAAGTCGTGGTCTGCCGCGCCGATTTCCCGTCGCGGGTGACGCGTTACGTCAAACTTGAGATACAGGGGCGGCATTCGTGGTGCATGCTCGGCGAAATCACCGTCGAATGACCTCCGGCAAGAATCAAAATAAAGTTGGAGCCCGATTGCAAAAGTAATTTCGGGAACGATCCGGATGCGAAGGTTTTTCGGCATGATCGGGTAGATTGAGGAGCATACCCAGGCGGCATGTCCCGAAATCGCTCCCGGTCAGGCGGAAAAGCCAACCTTCCGGGCGACCGAAATTACTTTTGCAATCGGCTCGTTGGAAAAACAATTTTCAGATGCTATATTAAGTAGATTGAACCAATTTAACTTCAGGAAAGATTGCTTAAAAAATGACTTTGACCAGGTACGGGATTCGCGAGTGGGGTGGCGGAGGGGTGGTTTGTCTGTTGTTGCTGATCGGGTTTATCCTGTTGGCGGTCAGCTGTGCTCCGGTGATCGGGACGATTCTCGCCGTGCTGACGGTGATTTTTTATCTCGGGCTGGCGGCTTTCTTCCGCAATCCCGCGCGCCAGGTGCCGATGACCCCTGAATTGCTCATCAGCCCCGCCGACGGCGTGGTCAAGGATATCGGCGTGGTTGATTTCGACCAGGCCCCGTTTGACGGCAGGGCGCTGCGGATCGGCATCTTTTTGTCGGTTTTCGACGTTCACGTCAACCGCGCTCCCGCCGATCTCGAAGTGGTCAGCGTGGTCTACCGCGAAGGGCGTTACCTCGATGCCCGGCACCATGACTGCGCCAAGGAGAACGAAGCGATGACCATCGCCGGGCATGCCTCGGCGGCGGGCAAAACTTTCCCGCTCGCGGTGCGCCAGATTTCCGGAGCGATCGCGCGCCGGATCGTCTGCCCGGTGGTGCCTTCGCGCAAGCTTGCCAAAGGCGAAATTTACGGAATGATCAAATTCGGTTCCCGGACCGAACTTTATTTGCCGGTGGATGGCTTTGAGGTCAAAGTTGCCATCGGCGACAAAGTCCGCGGCGGCCTTTCGGTGCTCGCCGCGGTCAAAAAATCCTGAAAAAAACGGAGGCTTCGCGCCTGATGAAAGAGAAGTTCAAAATTCTGATCGAGCGCAACCGATGGCTGAAAGCAGTCCCCAACAGCCTCACCTTGTGCAATTCGCTCTGTGGTTTCGCCGCCATTCTCTATACGCTGCGGGTTTATGAACGCTCCTGCGAAAGCGCCAATGTGGCGATTTTCGCCTTCGGCGCCTGGATGATTCTCTTTGCGATGGTTTTTGACGCGCTCGACGGTTTTGCGGCGCGGATTTTCAATGCGGCGAGCATGCACGGCATCCAGATGGACTCGCTGGCCGATATGGTGACCTTCGGCGTCGCTCCGGCCACGGTGGTGGCGATCATGACTCATTCGCTGCGCGAGACGATGACCCACACCCAGGAGATCATGGTCTATTTGCTCTGCTCGATCTACCTCGGTTGCGCCGCCTTGCGGCTGGCCACCTACAATGTCCACGCCATCCTCAACAAAAAGAGCGGCGACAAATTCACCGGCCTGCCGTCGCCCGGCGCGGCGGCGGCGGTCTGCAGCGTGGTCCTTTTCGCCAAACAACACGCCGCCGCCGATTTCTCGCGGCTGGTGTTTGCGCTGCCGATCTATGCCGCGGTGCTCGGGCTGTTGATGGTCAGCCGCATTCCCTACGCTCATTTCGGCAAATGGCTGGTTTCGATCCGCCGCAATCCGCGGCGTTTGGGGTTGCTGGCGATCATGCTGCTGGCGGTGATTATTTTCCGGGCGGACGCCCTGTTTGTGCTGGTGACGCTCTATGTGCTGTCCGGTCCGGCGGCGGTGCTGGCCGGGATGTTGCGCAAGCCTGCCGCTCCCCGCGAAAAGGAGGCCCGCTGATGCGCTTCCTGGTCACCGGCGGAGCCGGTTTCATCGGCGGACATCTGGTTGAGTCGCTGCTGCGTGACGGTGAAGAGGTGGTGGTGCTCGATAATTTCAGCACCGGATCCCGCCGCAACTTGGCCGCGGTCGCCGCTTCACCCGCGCTACGGGTAATCGAGGCCGACGTGGTCACCGATGCGGCGCTCCTTGAGCGTGAAGTCGGTGAAGCCGATGTGATCATCCATCTCGCCGCCGCGGTCGGCGTCGAGCTGGTGGTGCGTGATCCGGTGCGGACCATCACCACCAACGTCCACGGCACCGAAAACGTGCTTTCCCCTGCGGCAAAATACGGCAAGCGCACGATCATCGCCTCGACCAGCGAAGTTTACGGCAAGTCTTCGAAGCCGCTCTTCGCCGAGACCGACGATCTCTTGATCGGCAACCCGGTACATTCGCGCTGGTCCTATGCCTGCAGCAAACTGCTCGACGAATTTTATCTGATGGCCCATTGCCGGATGAGCAATCTGCCCGGGACGGTGGTGCGCTTCTTCAACACCGTCGGCCCCCGCCAGACCGGCCAGTACGGGATGGTGGTGCCGCGCTTCGTCGCCGCCGCGCTGGCCGGGAAGCCGGTTCCGGTCTACGGCGACGGCACCCAGTCGCGCTGTTTCTGTCACGTGCTCGACGTGGTGCGCGCGCTGCGCGCGCTGGCGGTCAATCCGGCTTCTTACGGCAAAATCTACAACATCGGCAGCCAGCGGAGCATCAGCATCGAGGAGCTGGCCAAGCTGGTGATCGAACGCACCGCAAGTTCCTCCCAAATCGACCGCATCCCCTACGACCAAGCCTACGACAAGGGCTTCGAGGATATGATGCGCCGCGCTCCCGACACCGACGCGATCCGGCAGTTGACCGGCTGGCAGCCGGAAATTTCGCTGGAGAAGATCATCGACGACGTCGCCGCCGCGATGAAGGCGAACTGAGCGGGACGGCCCGGGGCCGGAGCCGGAACGATTTTTGGCGCAGATCAACAACGCCGGGTTCTGGTCCGTTTTGACATGCTTCTCTTTCCGGAAACCGGCAGGTGTGCCGCGCTTCTTGATTTTCGTCCGACCCTTTTTCTTCTTTTTGTGGCCCAAAAAATGGTAAATCCCGCCTCTTTATACCGGTTTATATTTGCT
This sequence comes from uncultured Victivallaceae bacterium, assembly GCA_964599205.1. Taxonomy (GTDB): domain Bacteria; phylum Verrucomicrobiota; class Lentisphaeria; order Victivallales; family Victivallaceae; genus JAVBUI01. The sequence continues at coordinate 491 of CAZRFG010000158.1, read as the reverse complement.
TTTTCGCTCTTTTTATGATATAATGCCGGACGGGGAATGTGGATCATTGAGTTGAAAACCGAAAGGTGCTTGACCTGTTTTCGACGATGAAAGGATGTTGCCGAGCTTGAGCCGGCGACAATCGGCACCAAAATGCCGATATTCCCGCAAGCTGTAAGTGAACCGTTTTTTTTACGGATCGACAAAAATAAACTGGAAGGAAGGTTGATTATGAACAAAAGAAAATTCACGCTGATCGAGCTGCTGGTGGTGATTGCGATCATCGCCATCCTGGCCGGGATGCTGCTGCCCGCGCTCAACAAGGCCCGCAACCAGGCCAGACGGGCGGCATGTTCCAACAATCACAAGTCGCTCGGGACCGCCATCGCAATGTATGTCGACAGCTATGACTTCTTTCCATCCCTGAACGCTGCGTCGACGAGCTCTTATGCGAAGTACGGCTTCAACGGCTGGAAGGCGATCGTCGCGGCGAAGAACGGTGCCGCGGTCGG
>CAZRFG010000157.1:0-8263 GCA_964599205.1 uncultured Victivallaceae bacterium | reverse complement strand
TGTCGTTCGCCGGTCACTTCGTGACCCGGCTGCCGACCTCGCTCCCGCAGTATGGAGTCGGCTCCGCCGACATAGGGGGAGCGCTATCGCTTAGCTTCGCTCGCTTTTGAGCGAGCGACCAGCGTTTCGCCGCTGGACCACGCCTCCGTGCGACGGAGGGCGGGGTTCCGCCTGCGGCGGTTTTTTTGGCGCTTCGCGCTTTTTTTCTTTTTTTTAAGTAAAGTCCAGGTAGGGGACGGCCTTTGCCGCCACCTTACCCGTCAGGCCGATCGCACTCAGGCGCGGAATCCGGCTCCTCCTCCGCGCCATCACAATCTTCTCCACCGACGTCGGCCCCAACCCCGGCACCCGCAACAACGCTTCCTTGTCCGCACTGTTCACCCGCACCGGAAAAAATTCCGGATGCCGCTCCGCCCACACCTGCTTGGGATCCGCCTCCAACGACAAATTGCCGGCATCATCATACACCAGCTCCCCCGGCGCAAACCGATACTGCCGCAACAACCAGTCCACCTGATACAACCGGTGCTCCCGCGTCAGCCGGTCATTCGGATCCAACCGGAAATTCTCCCCCGGCAAACTCCGCTCCCCCAACCCCGGCTGATACGCCGAAAAATACACCCGCTCAAAATTCAGCCGGTTGTAAATCCCGTCCATATACCCCACAATCTCCTTGTCCGTCTCATCCGACGCCCCGACAATAAATTGCGTGGTGCATTTGATTTTGGCATACCGCTCCCCCTTCGCCGTCTTCGCCGCTATGAATTTCAAGGGGTGCACAATGTCACGATCGAAATCCTTGCTCGCCGACAGCTTCTCAAAGTGTTTGCGGCCGGGAACTTCAATATTGAGCGAAACCGCGCTCGCCAGCCGCAGCGCCTCCTCGATCGCATTTTCCGAAGCCCCCGGAATCACCTTCAAGTGAATATACCCCCGGTAACGGTAGCGGCGGCGCAAAATGTCCGCGGTCGCCAGCATCCGGTCCATCGTCCGATCCGGCGTCCCCAGCACCCCCGAACTCAAAAACATCCCCAGCAGCCACTGCTTGCGGGTGTGTTCGTAAAATGCCGCCGCCGCTTCCTCCGGCGTCATCGTGCAGCGCGCGGCATTGGCATTGGCGCGCAACGGACAGTACCGGCAGTCGTTGCTGCAAACGTTGGACAGCAACGTCTTGAACATGATCCCGTAGCCCCCCGCCGCCAGCGGCACCGGATACAGCCAGCGGCCGTCCAGACCCCGGCGGCGGCGATCCTTGTCCGACGTGCCGCAGGCACAGGCAAGGTCGTACTGCGAATCGGTCGACAGAATTTCCAGTTTCTTGAGCGTATCCATGATACCGCCTCCGCGCCCCCGGCCCGGTCAGCAGGCGGGCAATGCTTTTTCCAGCGCAATGCTGCGCGAAGCTTTGAGGAAGACCAGGTCGCCGGGACGGACCGCCGCGGCCAACACCGCGCGCGCCGCTTCGGCGTCGCTGACAAAGGTGACGCCGGGAAATTCACTTGCAAGCTTCCCGAACCGCGGCCCCACCGCAATGACCCGCGCCCCGTTGAGCGCCGATCCCGCCAGCTTGAGAATCCCGGCGTGTTCGGCCAGTTCCCCCGCGCCCAGCTCCAGCATATCGCCCACCAGCAGCACCAGTTTCGCCCGGTCGGTCGATTCGGCCAGCAGCCGGAACGACGCCGCCATGCTGCCGGGATTGGCGTTGTAGGCATCGTTGACATAGGTGACGCCGTTGATTTCACTTCGCGCCATCCGCATCCCCGGGAGCGTGGTCGCCGCGAGGCCGCGGGCAATCACCGCCGGCGCGATGCCGAAGAACAGCGCCGCCGCCGCCGCCCCGGCGGCATTGAGCGCCTGGTGCGCTCCCGACAGCGGCCACTCGATCTTCTCCGACGCCCCGTCCGGGAAATTGAGCCGGAAAGAACTTCCCTCCAGCGTCCCCCCGAGATAGGTCGCCTCCACCGCCGCTCCGCTGCCGCGGACGCCGAAGGTGATGAAATTGAGGTTGCGAACCCGTTCGCGCAAGACTTCATTGGCTTCGCATTGCGCCGGAATCACCGCGCCCCCGCCGGCCGCGAGGCCGTCAAAAATGTGGCCCTTTTCCTCCGCCACTCCGGCCAGCGACTTGAGGAATTCGAGGTGACAGGGGGCGATCGAATTGACCGCCGCGCACTGCGGCTCGGCCATCCGGCTCAAAGGCTCGATTTCGCCGTGGTGGTTGGTTCCCATCTCGATCACCGCGTAACGGTGTTCCGGAGTCAGCCGCAGCAGATTCTGGGCCACTCCGACTTGATTGTTGGTATTGCCGAGCGTGTAGAGCACCTGATTCGGGCCCGCTTCGGCGCTGAAAATAGCGCGCAGCATCTCTTTCGCCGAAGTCTTGCCGACGCTGCCGGTCACCGCCGCCAGCCGGAGTTCCGGAAAACGGCGGCGGTGAAAACGCGCCAGCGCCTGATAGGCGAGCAAGGTATCGTCCACCGCCAGCACCGGAACCCGCCAGGCGGGATTGATCAGCGCCCGTTTGGCGCGTTCGACCAGCAGCATTCCCGCGCCTGATTCGATCGCTTTGGCGAGGAAGTCATGGGCGTCGAATTTTTCGCCCCGGAGCGCGACGAAACAGCGGCCCCGGCCTTCTTCGCGGCTGTCGGTGTAGAGCTCGAACTCGCCGTCCGGCACCGGACCGGCGAAGTCGCCGCCGGTGGCGGCCGCAAACTCCCGACTGCTGAAAAGTGCCGTCATAGTCGCCTCACTCATTGGGATTGATGATGTTGCGAATGATGTTGTCGCGGAAGACCACCCGGATGGCGTCGTGCGGCGTGACAAAGTAGATCCAGGTTTCGTTCTTGCGGCTCGGCGTCCGCGCCGTCGGCGGCGGGCCGTAGGCGATCAGCACCTCTTCGCGGGTCATCCCGGGAACGGCTTCGCCGCGTTTGACAAAAGACATCTTGTCGGGCCGGACCTCGGCGAGAATTTTGGACGGGGGTTCGAGAGTCAGGTAATTCTGAATGAATTCGCGCATCGAGCACATCCACATCCCCGAGTCGAAGTCGATCTGGTAGACCGCGCCGTCTTCGGTTTTGAAGCGGAGCTTTTTGTCGGTCGCCTCCAGCGGCTCGACTTTGGTGCCGACCGGCAGGATCCGGCCCTGCTGGATGTTGAGCGAATCGATCGCTTCGGGATCGCTGTACCACAGATTGTATTTGGTGTAAATCGGCGCGTCGATCGGCTGTTGAAGCACTTCGGCGACGACGACCGGGGTCGAGCAGCCGGTCACTCCGAGTACCGCGAACACGGCGGCGCACAGGACGGAAAATATTCGCATAGGTTGTAACTCCGATTGTTTGGACTTCGGCACTAATGTACATCGCGAAGCCCGCACTGGCAAGCCGGATCGGCAGTTTTTTTTCAGCCGCCGCAAAGCCGACCGGGAGGCGCGGGGCGACAAATCAACTTTTTCCGCTATATTTACGCGGAAATTCTTGAAAGCAATACCAAAAGGGCTATATTATACCGTTTAATTGTGGATTTTTCAGCACACTGAATGAGATAAACCCAAGGAGAATGTTCCGATGAGTCCCTTCCAATTGATCGCCGATGCCGCTCCCGCCGCCGCCACCCCTGCCGCCGGCAGTTCGCAACCCGGCGGCGGCCTGATGGGCATGGTGCCGTTTTTCATCATCATCGGGGTGATGATGTTCCTGATGATCCGTTCGCAGAAAAAACAGCAGCAGAAGCGCCAGCAGATGCTCGACCGCATCGCCAAGGGGGCCAAGGTTCTCCTCGGCGGCGGCATGATCGGCACTGTGATCGAAGTCAAGGGCGACGACCGCATCGTGGTTGAAATCGCCCCCGGCGTCCGGGTCGAAGTGATCAAAAGCGGCATCGGCGACGTTATCGAAAGCCCGGTCGCGGCCGATCCGAAAGCCAACTGAACTTAATTTCCGGAGAGACGCTCAAGATCATGAATAAAAGACCGGTACTCCTGCGGACGATGATCGCGTTGGTCGTGACCGCGGTTTTCACGTTTTCGATGTATCCGCTGACCCAGCGTGATTTCTATGAAACCTTCACCAAGCTCCTGAAGGATCGCAAAAACCCGGTTGCCGCCGAGCTGGTGACCGATGCCCGCAAAATGCAGGAGAAAAATCCCGAGCTCTACCCGTCGCAGGCGCTGCTCGCCGCCGCCGACAACAAAGGGGTTTCGCTCAAAGAATTGGTCAGCGGCGAAAAGCTCGAAGACAACCGCGACGTGATGAGCCTGGTCCGCAAGGAAGCCAGCAGCTCGATCCGCCTCGGCCTCGACCTCAACGGCGGGGTCGAATTCGTGCTTCATCTGATCCCCGACCAGGACTTCCTCAAGCGCCTCGAGGAGATCGGCAAGGACGGCAAATCCGGCAAGGAGAACCGCCAGGAAGTCGAAGCCCGGATGGATGCCGAATTCAACCGCTACCGCGACATCGCGATCGAAATCCTCCGCAAGCGCCTGGAAGGGCAGAAGATTTACGAAGCCGAAATTGCTCCCTCCGGCAGCCGCTATGTGACGCTCAAAGCGCCGATCGTCTCCAAGGACGAAAAGCTTAAGCTCCTCAATCTGATCTCGATGAGCGCCAAACTCCGCTTCCGGCTGGTTCACCCCGAGAACGCCGAGCTGGTGTCCCGCTACCTCGCCAATCCGTCGGCGTTCCAGATGCCGGTCGGGTATGAGCTGATGGAAACCGCCGAGTACCGTCCCGGCCAGGCTCCCGAAATTCGCCGCTATATCGTCGAAAACCGCTGGGTGATGGACGGCAAGGGGGTCAAGTTCGCCTACGCCAGCCGCGACCAGTTCGGCCAGCGCAAGATCGACCTCGCCTTCAACCCCGAGGGCGCCCAGCAGTTCGCCCAGGTGACCCGGGCCAACGTCGGCCGCCAGCTGGCGATCGTGCTCGACGGCAAACTCTACTGCGCACCGGTGATCAAGACCGCGATCGAGGGCGGCAACGCCTCCATCGACGGCAACTTCTCCGACGAAGAATGCAAGAGCATCGCCGACGCGCTGGTCAGCGGCAGTTTCCCCTTCCAGATCAAGGTCAACGCGGTTTTCGACACCGACCCCAAACTTGGTGCCGACAACGTCAAGAACGGGATCTGGGTCGGGATCTTCTCGCTGCTGACCGTGGTGGTCTTCATGTGCGGTTATTACATGCTCGCCGGCACCGTTGCGGTGGTGGCGCTGTCGATCAACGTGTTCCTCGTGCTCGGTGCGATGGCCGCCTTTGACGCCACTTTGACGCTGCCGGGGATCGCCGGGATCGTGCTCACCATCGGGATGGCGGTCGACGCCAATGTGCTGATCTATGAGCGCATCCGTGAAGAACTCAAGCTCGGCAAGAGCGTCGCCAACGCGATCGACCTCGGTTACAGCCGGGCGCTGTCGGCGGTGGTCGACTCCAACTTGACCACCTTGATCACCTCGATCATCCTGATGTGGGTCGGCACCGGCGCGGTCAAGGGCTTCGCGGTGACCCTCAGCATCGGGATCCTGACCAGCTTGTTCACCGCGCTCTTCGTCACCCGGATCATCTTTGACTGGATGCTCCGCAGTCCCAAGTTCACCACTTTGCGGATGCAGCAGTTCTTCGTCAACCCCAAGTTCAATTTCCCGCGGATGTGGAAGGTGGCGGTGCCGCTCTCGATCGCCATCTCGGTGCTGAGTCTGGCTCTTTTTGTTTACAAGGGCAGTTCGGTGCTCGGCGTCGACTTCACCGGCGGCACCCAGGTGACCTTTGACTTCAAAAAAGCGATTCCGCCGGTCGATGTCGAGCGCGCTCTCGCCGCCGCCGGCTATCAGGAATCCAGCGTCAACTACAAGTACACCGCCGGCGGCAACGACAACGGCAAGCTCGAAATCCTGATCCGCGGCGACCTGACCCAGAAAAACAGCAACCCCAAGGAAGAACTGGAAACCTATCTCAACGGCAAATTCCCCGACGCCAAACTCTCCGGCGGCCTGGAAAGTTCGGTCGGCGGCCTGATCGGCCGGGAATTCAGCAAAGCCGCGCTGTGGGCGGTCTTCCTCTCGATGATCGGGATCGGGATCTATGTCACCATCCGCTACGAACTCTCGTATGCGGTCGCGAGTATTGTTTCGCTGTTCCACGACGTGATCGTGGTGATGGGGATCTACATTTTGATGGATCGGACCATCTCGCTCAACGTGGTGGCGGCGGTGCTGACCGTGATCGGGTATTCGATGAACGACACGGTGGTGGTCTTTGACCGTATCCGCGAGAACGTCAACGCCAAGGCCGGCGGGGCCAGCTATGTCGAGGTGATCAACACCTCGCTCAACCAGACCCTCAGCCGGACCATCCTGACCAGTTTGACCACCTTTTTGGTGGTGGTGGTGCTCTACATCTGGGGCGGCGTCGCGATCAACGACTTCGTCTTGATCATGATGCTCGGGATCATCGTCGGGACCTATTCGTCGCTCTATATCGCCAGCCCGTTTGTGGCGATCTGGCACAAGCGGGTCGGCCGCCTCGACCAAGCGGCCTCCGAACGGGCCGAACAGCCGTAAGTCACTCCCGCGATCCGGGCAAGAGGCGTCATCGCAAATGCGCCTCTTCCCGTCGATTGCGGTTTTTTTCTTTGCGGCGGAGAGGCGCTTTGTCCTTTCGGGAAAGCGATTGGAGTGCGCCGGACTTGTAATTTTCTCGTACTATTGGTATATTGTCATGGTAGTCGTACCGCTGATGCGGTTGAAATCATGGAAAGGACGACCGGATGACCAGACTTTTTTTCATCGGAGCGGGGAAAATGGCGACGGCGATCGCCGGCGGCCTGGTCCGCTCAGGCTGCTTCCAGGCCGAAGAGCTCAAAGCCTACGACATCTCCCCCCAGGCGGCGGAGCTCTTTGAGAAGACCACCAAGGTTCGCTGCTTCAGCGGCGAATTCTGCGAAGCCGAACTCGAGGCGTCCCGGGCGGTGCTGCTGGCGGTCAAGCCCCAGTATCTCACCGAAGCCCTCACCGGCTACAAAAGCATCCTTGAGTCGAAACTGATCATCTCGATCGCCGCCGGAGTCACCCTCTCGCAACTCTACGACCTCACCGACAGCACCCGGATCGTCCGGGTGATGCCCAATACCCCGGCGCTGATCGCCCGCGGTTGCGCCGCCGCCGCCATGACCGACGGCGTCACCGCCGAAGAACGCGCCACGGTTGAGCAAATCTTTTCCGCGGTCGGCTCCTTCGCGGTGGTCGAGGAACGCCGGCTCAACGCGGTCACCGGCCTCGCCGGCAGCGGTCCCGCCTATGTTTTTGAATTCATCCAGGCCCTCGCCGACGGCGGCGTCGCCGAAGGCCTGCCGCGCGAACTCGCGCTCGATCTCGCCGCCCGCACCGTGGCCGGCGCGGCCGAAATGGTGATCCAGACCCGTCAGCACCCGGCCGTCCTCTGCGACCAGGTGGCCAGCCCGGCCGGCACCACCATTCGCGGCCTCGAACGCCTCGCCCGGATGGGTTTCAAGGGCGCGGTGATGGCCGCCGTCCGTTCCGGCGCGGCCCGCGCCGAGGAGCTGGGTAAATCATGAGCGCCGCCCCCATTCCCGAAAGCATCGGCCGGGTCACCATCGTGATGCCGGTTTACAACGAAGCCAACACCATCGAAACCATCATCGAACGCGTCCTCGGCCGCCCCGAAACCGGTGAGCTGGTGATCGTCAACGACGCCTCCACCGACGACACCTGGAGCCATCTCCAGAAGTTCGCCGGCAATCCCCGGGTCAAACTCTTCGCCCAGGAAGTCAACCAGGGCAAAGGCGCCGCATTGATCCGCGGCTTCGCCGAAGCCACCAAAGACTTCGTGCTGATCCAGGACGCCGACTTCGAGTACTCGCCCGACGACTACCCGATCGTCCTCGCCCCGCTGCTCAACGGCAAAGCCGAAGTGGTCTACGGCTCCCGCTTCATGGGCACCCCCGGCATGGTCCGCTACTTCCGCCACGAAATGGGCAACAAGTTCCTGACCTTTCTCTCCAACCTCTTCTCCGATATTCACCTGACCGATATGGAGACCTGCTACAAAGCCTTCCGCCGCGAAGTCCTCCAGAACCTGATCCTCGAATCCAACCGCTTCGGCATCGAAGTCGAGATCACCGCCAAAGTCGCCCGCTCCCGCCGGCTCCGCATCTGGGACGTCCCCATCTCCTACAACCCCAGACGCTACGGCGAAGGCAAAAAAATCGGCTGGCGCGACGGCGTCGCCGCCCTCTGCCACATCAT
>CAZRFG010000156.1:0-8280 GCA_964599205.1 uncultured Victivallaceae bacterium | reverse complement strand
CCAAGGTCGACCGCTCCGCCGCCTACGTGCGCCGCTACATCGCCAAGAACATCGTCGCCGCCAAGCTGGCTGAAAAGTGCGAAGTCCAGGTCGCCTACGCGATCGGCGTGGCCGAGCCGCTGTCGGTCAACGTCGACACCTACGGCACCGGCGTGATCGCCGACGACGCCCAGCTGGAAAAGATCATCCGCGAAGTTTTTGACCTCAAGCCCGCCGCGATCGTCAAGGCGCTCGGGCTCAAGAAGCCGGGCAACGGCTGGAGCTATCGCGACAGCGCCGCCTACGGCCACTTCGGCCGTCCGCAGTTCCCGTGGGAACAGACCGACAAGGTCGATGCGTTGCTCAAATCGGCTAAGAAGCACAAGCTTATCTGACCGATGGCCGAAGCGCACAAAGTCCTTGCCGTCGGTTCGGCGCTGGTGGATATCCTGGCGCTGGTCGATGAGTCCTTTCTCCCGCTCGCCGGAGGCGAAAAGGGGGGGATGATGATGGTCGACGCCGCGTTTCAGGACCGGTTGATCGCCAAACTCGACCGGCCCCCGGCCTATGCCCCCGGCGGCGCCGCCGGCAATACCATTTTCGGGCTCGGCAAGCTGGGTATTCCGGTGGCGATGCTGACCAAAGTCGGGCGCGACGAGGCGGCCCATTTCTACCGCCGCGAATTGCGCGCGGCGGGCGGCAGCGACGAGGAATTCATCGAAACCGCGCTCGCCGCCACCGGGCGCTGTCTCTCGCTGGTGACCCCGGATTCGGAGCGGACGATGCGTTCGCACCTCGGGGCGTCGCAGCTCCTGACTGCCGGCGAGGTGCGCGCGGTCGATTTCGGCAAGTACAATCTGGTCTTTGTCGAGGGCTACATGCTGTTTTTGCCGGAAGTGGTCGAAACCGTGCTCCGGGAGGCGAAAAAAGCCGGCTGCCGGACCGCGCTCGACATGGCTTCGTTTGAAGTGGTGCGCCTTTTCCGCGACTCCCTCTTCAGCCTCTTCAACGCCGGGCTGGTCGATTTCATTTTCGCCAACGAGGATGAAGCGGCGGCGCTCTTTGATGAAACCGCCGACGAAGAGGCTACGGCGCGCAAACTCGGGACGCTCTGCGAAGTTGCCGCGCTCAAGGTCGGCCGCCGCGGCTCCTATGTGGTGCGCGGGCCGGAGCTGGTCCGGATCGCGCCGGTGACGGTCGAGAAACCGATCGACACCACCGCCGCCGGGGATCTCTGGGCGACCGGATTCCTCTATGGTTATTTGCACGGCAAGCCGCTTGCCGAATGCGGCTACGCCGCGTCGCTGGTCTCTTCCGAAGTGGTCAAAGTGATGGGCTCCGCCCTCGCTCCGGAAGTCTGGGAAAAGCTCCAAAGTACATTGAAATCGAGGTGAATCGAATGGATTATCTGGTCAAAGACATCGCGCTTGCGGACTTCGGGCGCAAGGAAATTGAAATCGCCGAGCAGGAGATGCCCGGTCTGATGGCGACCCGCGCCAAGTACGGTCCGGAACAGCCGCTCAAGGGCGTGCGGATCATGGGCAGTTTGCACATGACCATCCAGACCGCGGTGCTGATCGAGACGCTGAAAGACCTCGGCGCCGATGTCCGCTGGGCTTCCTGCAATATTTTTTCGACCCAGGACCACGCCGCCGCGGCGATCGCCGCCGCCGGGGTGCCGGTCTTCGCCTGGAAGGGCGAGACGCTCGAGGAATACTGGGAGTGCACCTACCGCGCGCTGACCTGGCCGGACGGTTCCGGCCCGCAGCAGATCGTCGACGACGGCGGCGACGCGACGCTTTTGATCCACCGCGGCCGCCTCGCTGAAATCAATCCGGCGATCCTCGACGAGCCGACCGAAATTCATGAACTTCAGGTGATCAACCACCTTTTGAAACGCGTCCTCAAGGAAGATTCCCGCCACTGGCACCGGGTCGCCGAACAGGTGCGCGGTGTCTCCGAGGAAACCACCACCGGAGTCCACCGGCTGCTGCAGATGGCGGCCAAGGGCGAACTCCTCTTTCAGGCGGTCAACGTCAACGACTCGGTCACCAAGAGCAAATTCGACAACATCTACGGCTGCCGCCACTCGCTGACCGACGGGATCAAGCGGGCGATGGACGTGATGCTCTCCGGCAAAACGGTGATGGTCTGTGGTTACGGCGACGTCGGCAAGGGCTCCGCCGAGGCGCTCCGCAACGAACGTGCACGGGTGATGGTCAGCGAAATCGACCCGATCTGCGCCCTCCAGGCCTGTATGGCCGGCTACAAGGTGTGCCCCGTCGAGGACGCGCTGCCCGAAGCCGACTTGTACGTCACTACCACCGGCAATTGCGACATCATCACCGCCGAACACATGGCCGCGATGAAGGATCAGGCGATCGTCTGCAACATCGGCCACTTCGACAACGAAATCCAGGTCGGCCGCCTCGAAAAGATGCCCGGCGTGGTCAAAACCGAAATCAAGGGCAGCTCCTGCCCGGTGCACCGCTACACCTTTGCCGACGGCCACTCGATTTATCTGCTCGCCGAAGGACGGCTGGTCAACCTCGGATGCGCCACCGGCCATCCCTCGTTTGTGATGTCCAACAGCTTCACCAACCAGACTTTGGCCCAGATCGACATCGCCCGCAACCCCGGCCGCGCCGTCGGTGTGTATCTGCTCGACAAGAAGCTTGACGAGGAAGTCGCCCGGCTCCACCTCGCCAAACTCGGCGCGAAACTGACCAAGTTGACCGACGCGCAGGCCGCCTACATCGGCGTCGCGGTCGACGGGCCTTTCAAGCCTGAAACCTACCGGTACTGAGCCGATGATCCGACTGATCGCCACCGACGTCGACGGCACGCTGCTGGATAACCGGAAACGGGTTCCGGCCGGCTTCGACGCCTTGGTCGGCGAACTCGAAGCGCGTTCGATCCGCTTCGTGATCGCCAGCGGGCGACAGTATTTCAATTTGCTCAAGACCTTTCCGTCGAGCGCCGAGCGGCTTTACTTCATCTGTGAAAACGGGGCGATCGTCTTCCGGGGGCACGAGCTCCTTTTCGACTGCCCGATTCCGGAGGAAAAACTGCTCGAGGCGCTGGCCGCGATCCGGGAAATTCCGGGGGCGTTCCCGATCTTCTGCGGGGTCAAATCGGCCTACGTCGAGGACGACGACCCCGAGTTCCGGGAGCAGGCGTCGCATTACTACGAGCGCTGTCGCAAAGTCGATGCGCTGCCGGAGCTGATCGGGCACGACCGGATCTGCAAGATCGCGGTCTACGACGCCAATGGCGCGGAAGACCATACCTGGCGGCAGGTCCAGCATTTCCGCGACCGTTTCGCGGTCACGCTGGCCGGAACCCAGTGGGTGGACTTCATGCGGCCCGACGTCACCAAGGGCACCGCGATGGCCTTTCTGCAGCGCGAATTCGGGATCGGACCCGAGCACTGCATGGCGTTCGGCGACTACCTCAACGACCTCGAACTGATGAAGAGCTGTTTCCACAGCTACGCGATGGCCAACGCCCACCCCGGACTGGCCGAAGTGTGCCGCTTCCGCACCGCCAAGAGCAACGACGAAAACGGCGTCATCGACACCCTCAAAACCTACTTTGAGGAGAAGGGCGCGCCGCTCGCGCTCTGAGCACGGACGCATTTTGTCGATGAAACTTCATCCTTCGCGCGGGCGCACGCGGCTTGCATTTTGGGCTTTGGCAGTGTATTTTATCCGGAGAGCCGATTTCAAAACGCTTTCGTCGCGGCGCTTTCCGGTCGGGATGGCGGCGGCGGCCGAACCGTTTGGCAATCGACTTCGAACATGAGGGATCAAGATGAACCAGGACATTGAAATCAAGAAATTCATGGCCGCCGAGCTGGCCGCCGGCCGGACGCTCTCCGAAATTCAGAACGCGATCAATGAGAAGTTCGGCTGCAAGCTTAAATTTATGGATGTGCGCATCCTCGCCGCCGAACTCGAGAACGTCGATTGGGGCAAAAACGATCCGGTCGAGCCGGTCAAAGAAGAGCCCGCCGAGGCCGCTCCGGCCCCCGCTTCCGGCGTCACCAAAATCGAGACCAGCAAGATTCTCCGTCCCGGCGCGATGGCGGGCGGCAGCGTCACTTTTATCTCCGGCGCCAGCGCCGAGTGGTACGTCGACCAGTACGGGCAGCTCGGCCTCGACAAGGTCAAGGGCGAACCCGACGAGGCCGACATCAAGGATTTCCAGGTCGAACTCCAGAAACTTTTTTCGCGCGGGGTCTGAACGTCACCGAGGGTCATGAAGAAGTTCAAATTCAGGATTCTGCCGGTTGCGGCGCTGCTGGCCGCCATCTTGTTGGTGGCGGCTTATTTCTTCCTGACCGGATCCTTTTTCCTGACCCGAATGGCGCTCCCCCTGGCCAGCCGGATGAGCGGGGTGCGTTTCTCGGCGGATTCGATCGACTGGCGGCCGTGGAGCGCACGGCTGACCATCCGGCAGTTCCGGCTCGGCGACGAAAAGGAGCCGTTTCTCGAAATCCGCAAGATTCGCGGGTTTTATAACTTCTTCCAGTGTCTGCGGGGCGTGATCAGCTTTCGCGACGTCGAGGCCTCGGGGGTGAGGCTCCACTTCATTTCGAACGCCGCGGAGCAGTGGAACTACGATCAGCTTTCGACCGCGCCGGCCACCGGGGAATCGGAGAGCGGCGGCGGCTCCGGGGTGCCGGCGATGGAGTTTTTCGCGGTAGCGATCGAGGATTCCGAAGTGCTGTTTACCATCCGGCGTCCCGGCCAGACCCATCAACTGATTTTTTCCGAGCTCAATTTGAAGAGTCCGCTGTTCGGCACCGGCCGGCCGATGGAGCTGGCGGCGACGGGCAAAGCCGATTTCCGGACCGGACAGGGGCTTGATGCCCGGACCGACTTCGACACCAATTTCCGGATCGACTGGGACCGCAACCTCAATCCAGCCCGCATCGTGCTCGACAGCCGCTGGCAGAAATTCACTTCGCTCATCAACGACCATCAGGTCAGCGAAAGCGGACTGGTCTGGAATCTCAGCGTCCGCAATCAAAACGGCTTGTGGATATTCGACGAACTCAAGCTTGCCCAGCAGCACGACGGCGGCGAGCGCGGCTTTTTCGACGGCACGGGGAGCGTCGGCGAAGACGGTTTGCCGTTCGCTTTTGACGTCCGTCATTTCATGCTGCCGGAGGAGCTGATCGCGCTGTCGGCCGAGTTTTTTTACGGCATCAATCCCGGGGTGATGACGCTCGAGGGCGAGGGTAAATTTGAGTTGAGCCGAAAGAGCTTCTCCAGCGCCGGCACCTGGCGGCTCGACCGCCAGCCGGGGAAGGGGTATTTCGACGGCGAAGCGATCGAGCTGCCCGGATTCGCGCTGCAGGCGCAACAGGATTTCTCGGTCGACTTCGACACCCGGCGGATCGAGGTTCGCGAACTCCGGCTTGAGGTCAATCAAAGCGCCCGTTCCTCGCTCCGGCTTTTTCTGCGCAAGCCGGTCAACTACGATCTGGCCCAGTTGTCCGCCGCCGGTGACCGGCCGGGGGTGACCTGCGAAGTTTCCGACTTCGACCTCAAACTGCTCCGTTTCGCGATGCCGGAGAACCGCCGCCTCCGCTTCGATTCGGGCAGCGTCTCCGGGGTGGCGTCCTTTGATTTCTCGCGCGACCTCAGCGGGGCCAAAATTTACGGCGGCTTCGCCGGCCGCAAAATTGGATTCCACTCCGGCAAATACCGGCAATCCAATCTCGAGGGCACGGTCAACTGGGAGGCCGAAGTCGGCCAGAATCTGGGCTTGATCTTCCGCCACTTTGTCTTCCACGCCGCCAATGACGGCAAAGTGCTCGGCGAAGTCAGCGGCGAGGGGAATTTCCACTTCGGCAAAAAGACCGGGAGCGCCTCTTTTGAGGTCAAGTACCTCTCCGAATCGCTGCTGTCGCTGTTGCCGGAGGAGCCGCGTACCGAGATCGGCGACAAGTTGAAGCCCTTTGTGCCGCTGAGCGGCACCGGCTCCGGCAAGCTCGACTTCACCCCGGAGCGGCTGCGGGTCGATGCGGTCAAACTGGCAATCGACAGCCGCCGGACGATCCGGGCCGCCGCCCGGCTCGAAGCGCAGGAGTTCCTGCTGCCCGGCTTCACCCCCAAACTCAATTGGAAAATCCAGCTCGACGCCGACGGTCCGCTGCTCGAAGTCAATCCCTTCCTGCCCAAAAATATCCTGCAATTTACCGAGGGCCGCTGCAATGTCGCGCTCCGGTTCGACGCCGGCAGCGATTTCGCCACCGCCACCACTACCGGCAATTTCGCGATGAACAACGTCGCCGGACGGTTGGGATCGACCTATTTTCGCGATGTGATCATTCAGGACGAGTTCTCCGCCTACCGCCCGGAAAACGGCAGGATCCAGCTCAATACCAACACCCTCTACTGGCGGGTCAACGGCCGTCCGGCGCTGCGGATCGAAACCCCCGGTTCGTTTGACCCGGTCGGCCGGGAGTGGGAGAGCCGGGTGGCGGTCCGTTACCTCAACGAGAACTTCGTCGGGCTCTTTCTGCCCGGCCGGATTCGCGACGGGCTGGTTTCCGGCAACCTCAAATTGATCGGCCGGAGCGACGAGGATATCAAGGTCGGCGGGTACTTCCAGCTCGAAAAAATCCGCCCGGTCGACAATCCGGCGGTGTTCGACGGACAGTTCAGTTTCGAGTTTGACGGCAATCTCGAAGAGGGGAGCAATCTGCGCAAGAGCCGCCTCCGGCTTCACTCCGGGCCGCGCCAGTTGATCGATGCCGAGCTCTCCGCCGCGGTCGCCGCCGACCCGGCCAAGCCGATCGCAGTCCGGCTGACGAGTTACGCCGGCGACCTCGAAGCGCTCCGGGTGCGCACCGCCGCGCCGGCGCTGCCGGCGACCGGGAAATTGCCGGCCGCGCCCAAAGTCGAATTGCACCAGCCCTGGAATTTCGGATCGCGTCCGATCGATTTGCAGCTTAATCTCGACAATCTCAACTGGGGAGCGCATGCCGACTTCGGGCTTTCCGGCTTTTTCCGGCTCCAGGAGAACCGGATCAGCACCAAAAATGCGATGCTGATGTTCAACGGCTGCCCGTTTCAGATCACCGGCAATCTGCTCGACACCACTTCGGGGATGGCGCTCTCGTGCTCGGGCAATGCCGAACAGCCGCTTGAGCTTGGCGAACTGGTCTCGCTGTTCCGGCCCGGCGTCGAGGTTCGCGGCGACGTAAGTCAACTCGGGTGGCAGCTCAACATCCGCAACCTCCTCGCCGAAAATGTGATCGAGGGCACATCCGGTTCGATCAACGGCCGCCTCGGCAACGTGGTGCTGTCCAGCCGCTCGCTCAATTCGCCGTTTGCCCGGATGCTGCTGCTGCCGGTCGAGGCGATCGTACGGACCGCCTCGCTGCTGCCGGCCTCGGCCGATCCGCGCAAGGTGTGGGCGTCGATGCGCGGTAAATTCGACCTCGCGCAGAGTCCGCTGGCGGAGATCAAGCTTGACCGCGGCGAACTGGCGGTTGAGCTTGATCCCGGTATGATTCACGTCCGCAAACTCGATTTCTCGGGACCGATTTTGCGCGAACTTAAGTTCAGCGGCGACATCCAGTCCGGCGGCGAACAATCGATCAAGCTCGAATCGCGGGTCAATATGGGCGGGGTCAAGGGTAAATTTCCGATCACCGGCACTTTGGACGCACCGGTGCTCAAGGTCGAGGACGTGCTGATGGCGCTGACCGGCGGCCAGGTCAGCGATGCGCTGAAAAAGTTCGGCAGCAGCCTCACCCAGTTGATTCCGGGCAGCGATCCGGCCAAGAAGTTTACCGAGGAAGAACAGCAGAAAATTCGCAAGGTGCTGGAAATGATGCATCTGGGAAAACCTGACAAAAACGGGGACAGTTCACCGAAATGATTTTATTCGATACCCACTTTCACTACTACGGCGAAGACGAGCCGTTGACCTTTCGCCGCAAAATCGACGAAGCGATGCATGCGACGCCGGGGGCGACGGTGCCGGAACGGCTGCTGCTGCTCGCCGCCGGCGGCAATTATATCGACAGCTGCCGGGCGCGCGACTTCGCCGCGCTGGTGCCGGACAGCTTCTTCAGCGCCGGTGTCCATCCTCACGAAGCGGAAAAAGAGCTCCACGGCGTCGCCGACTTCGCCCCGCTTCTCGCCGCGCCCGGTTGCGTCGCGGTCGGCGAGCTCGGGCTCGACTTTTTTTACGACCACGCCCCCCGGGCGCGGCAGTGCGAAGTCCTCGAGGGCTTCCTCGATCTCGCGCTGCAGGCCGGAAAACCTGCGATCCTTCACT
>CAZRFG010000155.1:3437-8305 GCA_964599205.1 uncultured Victivallaceae bacterium | reverse complement strand
ATTTTGCCGTACTCTTCGCCGAGCGGGGCAAAGGCGGCTTTGACGGTCTTGACCGCCTGATCCCAGCTGTAAGTGGTGCGGCAGGCCGGGAGGAGGGGGTTGTAGAGGTCGTACATGTCGAGTTTGTCGAGCTTCATCACCTGCCGCCGCAGATCGAGGTAGTCGTGGAGGGCGGGAAGTTTCTCGCGGACGGCGGTGATCAGATTGCGGTAGACGCTCTCGGGGACGTTGTCGGAACTCAAGGATGCCGCCAGGGCGGACGGATAGTGCCGGATTTTGGCCGAGACGGCGTGGCACTTGACGGTGGCGTCGAGGGTGGAGGCAAAGGTGTTGCGGAGCTTGTGGTAGGCGCCGAACATTTTGCGGAAGGCGCGCTTGCGGACTTCGCGGTCGCTTTCCTCGAGGAACCGGCGGTAACTCCCGTGGGTGAGTTTGGCGGCTTTGCCGTCGGCGCCGCGGATCGAGCCGAAGTCGAGGTCGGCGTCGTTGAGGAGTTCAAAGGTGTTGCCGGGCGCGCCGAGGACTTCGGAGAGGGTGCCGATCAAACGCTCTTCCGGTTCGGTCAAGGTGTGGGGACGGTCGCGCAGGAGTTCGCGGATGCTACGCTCATAGAATTTGAGGGGCTTGCTCTTGAGGAATTTCTCCATCGTATCGAGCGGGATCTGCATCACTTCGGGCTCGAACCAGGCGGAAGTCGGCGAGAGTTCGGCGAACAGGCTCTCGACCCGGTCCTGACGGCCGCGGTTGGCGGAGTCGCCGGTGTTTTCGTCGGAGCGCAAGTGGGCGTAGACGTAGACTTTTTCGGCGAGGCGTTCAAAGGCGTCGTAGGCTTCGATCGCGGCGGCGAAGACCTTGGGCGATTCGGCCAGCCGGCCGCGATAGGCGGCGAAGGCTTCGGCGAGCGGTTTCAGGCGGGCGAAATCGGCTTCCCACGCGGCAAGACCGGGGTAAATGGCTTCCAGATTCCAGAGCGGCAAAGTTTGGGTTTTCATCATATCGGTTCCTTCTTAGGTGTTAGCAGAGACAAAAAATGATTGGGTTTCTGTGGTTGGTTCTTGTTATGGTTTCGCACGGAGGCACGGAGGCACGGAGGGGGAAGAGGCGGGGGCATCCAAGGTGCCATTGATGACTCGCACGATTCCATCTTTCATCAGTTCGCTTCCGAAATTCAGCAGATATCCGACTTTCAGCTCGGTCAATTTTAGATAGGTGATCAATTGTTTTTTGTGAATCGGGTTCAATCGCTCGATAGATTTGAGTTCGACGATGACTTTGTTGTCCACCAGCAAATCGGCTCGGAAGCCTTCATCGAAAGAACAATCATCATAGGTGATTGCGATCGGGACTTGCCGTTCAACTTCAGATCCCCGCTTGCGGAGCGCATGGGCCAGGGTCACTTCATAGACCGATTCAAAAAGACCGCAGCCCAAAGCTTTGTGCAAACGGAGCGCCTCTTCGACAATTACTGTACCGATTGAGTTTTCATCGCTCGGGCATTTTCGGTGCATTATCCCCATCTCTCCTTCTCCGTGCCTCCGTGCCTCCGTGCGAAACACTCTTCTATTTTTTGGTCCGCTCTCATGCGCGCGGTACTCTTGCCGAAGACAATATCAATGGAATACGGCGCGGACTCCGCTTTAATTGCAAGTATTATTTTTTACATAAAAGGCGTCGGCGACCCACTGGCCGTCGACGAAATCGCCGATGCCGAGCGTCCAGCGGATTTCGGCTTCATCGGCGTAGGGGGCGACTGCGACCAGAAGCTCGTGTTTTCCCGCCGCCAGCGTTTCCACCCCGTAGGTGTTGAGCGCGGCGCGGTGGAAGGACGGCGTGGTGAGCTCGCCGCCGTAGCGGGCAAAGCTGAACTTGCCGTCGACCCACCCCTGGGCGACCGAATGGGTGGAGAAGAGCACTTTGACCCGCCGTTCTTCGTGGAGGTAAAAATGGAACTTGAGGAGATAAGCGCCGTTTTCCGGCACCCGGGAGCTGGCGATGGCGCCGATGGTTCCCGGAAAGACCAGTTCTTCGCTGTCCTCCGGCATCGGCGGCGCGTTTTCATAGCGGTTGTTGCGGTAAAATTGCTTGCGTTTGGCTCCGGTGGCGTGAATTTGGTAGCGCCCGAAGTCGGGACGGGGGGCGTCGCCCCGCTCGCGAAGTTTGATCCGCTTTTTGAGCTCCAGCACCAGATCGACGAAGCCGTCGAGGGTCGGCGGCGGGTTGATTCCGACGATTTCCTTGCTCACCAGGAGTTTGCGTCCGATCGGGGCAAGCCAGCGCTCGCCGATGCCGTCGGGGGTGAGGATGCCCATGATCGAGCCCGCGGTCGCCCCGGTGCAGTCGGTGTCGAGTCCGCAGTTGACCGCAAGGCAGATCGTTTTGCCGAAGTCGCCGTTGCCGAGCAGCAGCGCCATCACGATGAAACTGAGATTGGGGACCACGTCGGTGAAGTTTTCGTTGGCGTATTTTTGCTTGACCAGCGTCGATACGTCGCGCCAGTCGCGGTAGGACCGGGTCCACTCGACGGTTTCACGGATGGCTTTGTCCAGAGGGGCGTCGGCCGGAATCGCGGCGAGCCCGGCGGCGATCAGCTTTTCGATATCGTTTTCGACGAAAGCCATGCTCTCCAGCGCGGCGAGGAAGAGTTCGGCGTACAGGCCGTCCCCGGTGTGGTCGGTACAGGCGTCTTCGTAAGCGTAGCGGGCGGCGAGGACCGGATCGCCGGGGGCGAGACAGGCCCAGAGTTCGCTGCGGATCGCCGCGCCCATGCCGTTGACGAACCAGTTGTCGAAGCTCCCGGTCCAAGGCGGCACCAGGCCGTTGCGGAGGTTGCGGATGCAGACGCCGTATTCGTCGCACGAGAAGTTGACGTGTTCAAGCCAGGCCTGGGCGAAGAGATCGCGGTCGATCACCGGATTTTCCGCTTCGGCGAGCTTGCAGGCCCAGAGCACCTGCAAATCGAGGTCGTCGTTGGGCAGCATGTCGGTCGGCACCGGATCGTAGAAATCGAGTTCAACGGTGCCGGGAATGCCTTCAAAGGGCATGCCCAAGGTTCCGCCGACCGCTTTGCCGAGGAAGCAACCGAGGACTTTCCGCCGCAAAATCGCATCATTCATCGCCCGACCCTTTCAGTTTGATTCCGGCATGAAGCTTGGCAGCGAGACGCCGTTGAAGGTTCCTTTGCCGCCCAGAATCTGGGCGAAGTGAAGTTCATAGTTGCGCGCCCCGAGCCGGTAGAGCCGGGCGACGAGTTCGGTTTCGCGGACCGGAACGAGGTAGACCGCGTTTCCGCCGCGGTGCTGCGGGAGTTCGGCGAGCAGCAACTGGTAGGCGCTTTCGCCGTCGCGGGCGATTCCCGGTCCGACCATCCGGGCGGCGGGGTGGAGGCAGGATACGAGGACGCCGTCGAGGCGGCCGTCGCGGCCGGGCCGGACCGAAATGTGCCAGTTGTGGCGATGGTTGGCGATGAAGTGCCGGTAGTCGCCGGGTCGCTCGATTCCGGCGACCTCGCGCTCGAGTTCGACGATCGCGTCGAGGTCGTCAAAGGTCGCGTCGCGGCAGGAGCCGTCGCCGCGGTCGGCGAGCACCCCGTCGGCGGGCACCGCGAGGATCATGTCCTGATAGACTTCGTGAACCTTGAGCCCGGCGCGGTTGTAGAGCGAAAAGGAGTCGAGGTTCATCGCGCTCGAGACGAGGCGGAGCGGTTTCGCCAGCGCTTCGGCCTCGCCGATGATGGTTTTGAGCAGCAGCGACGCGATTTTGCGGTTGGCGTGACTGGGATGAACATTCATGATGCCGAGTCCAACGTGGGTCGGGCGGACGTGCATGAAGCAGGAGCCGATGATGAAGCCGGTTTCATCATCGACCGCGACGAAGCCGCAGCTGCCGGGCAAAGTGTGGTAGACGTCAAAGTGAAAGCGGGGCAATCCCGGATCGCCGGGGAAAATCTTGCCGAAGCCGTGGGTCTGGTACCAGACGTTGGTGGAGAGCGTGATCAATTCTCCAACCGCGGCGCGGTCGGCCGGAACCATGGTGCGGATCGAAATGCTCATCGTTCACTTTCCTTCGGTTGCCGGGGCGGCGTTGAGGATCGAGCGCGCCGCTTCGGCGTTGGCCGGTTTTTCGGCGAGCGGCGCGAGGAGTTTCCGGGTCGCGGGATTGGCGGCGAGCGGCTGGTTGCCGTTGAGCTTGCGCGCCGCGTCGGCGGCGGCGATCGCTTCGGGGTATTTTCCCTGCTGATAGAATGCAAGTGCGGCGGCGAGCTTGGTTTCGGCCGAAGCCGGGCGGTTCTCAAGCACTTTGAGCGCGTCCTGGCTCTTGTCCTGGCGCAGCAGATACCAGGCGGCGCGGGCGGCGAATTTGGCCGACTCCGAATCAAGGTCGCGAAGCTGGACGAAATACCAGGCGGCGGAGTCGACGTCCTGATGTTTCTCGGCCTCGGCGGCGGCCCCGGAGAGGAAGTCGATCAATTCGCTCTGCTCATTGATCAATTTACCCAGTGTCTTTTCGAGTTCGGGATCGGGCGGCGCGCCGAGTTTTTTGGCCTTGGCGTAGCAGCGGGCGGCTTCATTGGCGCGTTCCTTGCCGGGGAGGCGGGCGAGGCCGAGGAGCGGAGCCGGATCGTCCGGCTTGACTTTGGCGGCGGCGAGAAAGTTCTTTTCGGCGGCGGCGTTTTCACCGGCGCCGGCCCGGGCCCGGCCGAGGGTCAGCTGCAAGTTGAAGTCATTGCTTTTGTCGCCGTCCTTTTCCAGCAGCGAAAGGGCGTTGCCGTAGCGGCCGAGCCCGAGGTGGGCCTGGGCGTAGGCGATTTTGGCGTTGAGGTCGGCGGGATTCTTCAAGTGGGCCTGCTGGAGGTGCTTGGCGGCGGCCTC
>CAZRFG010000155.1:0-3337 GCA_964599205.1 uncultured Victivallaceae bacterium | reverse complement strand
GCGAGCGCGGCGGCCTTTTCGGCGGCGAGTTTGGCGGCGGCGAGCCGGGCGTTGTCGTCGGTCAGTTCCTGGTTGCGGCGCTCCTGTTCGGCGAGGGCGCTTCGCAGTTTGGCGTTTTCCCCGGCGGTTTTCTTGAGTTCGGCGAGGTCGGTTTCGAGCGCGGCGTTGGCCTCTTTCAGTTTTTTGGCGTCCTGCTGGACGATCTGGAGGGCGGCGAAGTTGCGCTGGATGGTCTCGTATTCGCCGCGAAGCTTTTCGTAATCGGCGGCGGTTTTGGCGCTCTTGGCGAGATCCTGTTCGCGGGCGAGGGCGGCGGCTTTTTCTTTGAGCAGCGCGGTACGAACTTCGGTGGATATCTCTTCGGCGGTTTTTAGCTTGGTCTGGGCGCTTTCGAGCTGGGCGCGGAGGTTTTCGAGGTCAAGTTTGGCGGCGCTCAAGGCGGTTTCAAGCTTGCGCTTGTCGGCATTGGCCCCGCTCACGGTGGCGAGGTCGGCGGCCTGGCGGTCCTTGAGCCGGGTTTCGGCGCGTTCGAGCTTGTCGCTCCAGAGCTTGAGGTCGTTTTCAAGGTCGCTGTTACGTTTGCGCAAATTCTTCAATTCATTCAAGGTCAGTTCGGCGGCGGCGGATTGTTTGTCGAGCTGGGTGTTGAGCAATTTGACGCTGTCCTCGGCCTGGGCGCGACGGTCGTCGATGCGCTGGAGCGAATTTTTGACGTCGGCGAGCTCGAGCTGGAGGTCGCGGAGCTGATTTTGCAGCGTCTGGCGGTCGCGGAGCGCGGTCTCGCCGGCGGTGCGCGCTTCGGCTTCCTGTTTTCGCAGTTTCTGGTTTTCGGCGGCGAGGTCGGCGCTGAGGTTCGAGGTGTCGCCTTTGCTCTTGATCGCGTCCTGAAGCCGCTGATTGACGGTTTCGAGCTCGGTTTTTCGGTTTTCGGCGAGGGTTTCAGCGCGTTTGAGGGTGGCGGTCAACTGTTCCTCGCGCTGGAGAAGGGTGTTCTTTTCGGTGACGAAGCTGTCGCGGAGCTGGCGCAGCGAAGTGAGTTCGCGGGCGCTGCCGTCGATGTCGGCTTTGGCTTTTTTGAGTTCGCCCTCGAGCAGCGAGCGCGAACGGGTGAGGTCGGCGATCTCTTTGTCCAGCGCGGCATTGCGTTCGTCGGCGAGGGCGAGTTTGCGGTTGGCGGTTTCGAGGTTGATCCGGAGCTCGATCATTTGTTGGCGCTGCTCCTTGGCGGCGAGGTCGGGCTCATCGGCTTTGCGCTGGAGTTCCTGAGCGCGTTTTTCGAGCAAATTGTACTTTTCTTCGGCGACCCGGCGTTCGCGCATCAGGTTTTCGATTTCGGTGGCGGCGTTTTTGGCGCGTTCGGCCTGTTTGCGCAAGTCCTCGTTCTCCACCAGCGCGCCGAAGAGCTTCTGCTTGTACTGGTCGCGTTCGGCTTTGACCTGGGTGTAATCCGAGGGGAGGGCGGCGGCCGCGGATTCGGCGGCGGCGGCCGGGGCGGATTTCTCGCTCTCCTTGAGCGATTGTTCGGAACCGGGACGCTGGAGCAAACGGCGGGCGTTGGCGATCTCTTTTTCGCAGAGTTCGATCCGGGTGGCGATGATCTTCTGGCTCCAGTCGGGGCGGGCGGTCTGGACATTGCGGAAACTGCGCAGCGCTTCGCGGAACGACTCCAGCGCTTTGACCTGATCGCCGCGGTCACGGGCCTGTTCGCCTTTTTCAAAACAGATCGAGCCCTGACGCCAGTCATCCCAGGGTGAAAACTCCTCGGCCGCGGTGCCCAGCACGGAGCCGAGCAGCAGCAGCGCCAAAAACTTACTTTTCATGGTTTTCCTCATCGAAAAAATCGGCAAACTTGTGCTGGTGCTGCGGTCCGATCGAAAAGACCATCCGGAGATTGCCGTGGTCGTCATAGTGTTCCTCGAACACCGTCCCCTCGGCATGGGCCAGCGCGGCGAGGTCGTGCCGCCGGGGCGGCAAAGTCACCCGGAGCAGCCGCCGGAGCGTCCCGGCAAAGGCCCCGATCCGGCGGCAGAGTTCGTCGAGTCCCTCGCCGGTCTGGGTCGAAATATAGACGCTGTCGGGGAACAGCATCCGGGTGCGGGCGAGCAGCACGCTCTCCGCCTCGCGGTCGATGCGGTCCATTTTGTTGAAGGCGACGATGATGTTTTTGTCCTCGGCGCCGAGTTCGCGGAGCACCGCGAGCGTGGTTTCCCACTGCGCTTCGAGCTGGGGACTGGAGACGTCGAGCAGCAGGATCAGGAAGTCGGCCTGGAGCGCCGCCTCGAGGGTGGACTTGAACGCCTCGACCAGCGTGTGCGGCAGTTTGCGGACGAAGCCGACGGTGTCGGTGAGGAGGACTTCCTGTTTATCCGGCAGCGTCACCTTGCGGGTGGTGGGGTCGAGAGTGGCGAAAAGCTGGTCGGCGACGAAGATCTCCGAGCCCGAGAGCTTGCGGAGCAGCGACGATTTGCCGACGTTGGTGTAGCCGACGATGGCGGCGTGGGGCACCGCGCTGCGTTCGCGGCGCTTGCGCTCGGTGGCGCGGCGCTTTTTGAGCGCTTCGAGTTCCTCGGTGAGGATGGTGATCCGGCGCTTGAGCAGCCGCCGGTCGGTTTCGATCTGGGTTTCCCCCTGGCCGCGGGCTCCGGTGACCCCGCCGCGCTGGCGCGAGAGGTGGGTCCAGGCGCGGGTCAACCGCGGCAGCGTGTACTGCATCCGGGCCAGCTCGACCTGGAGCACCGCTTCACGGGTGGTGGCGCGGGCGGCGAAAATCTCAAGGATGACCTCTTCGCGGTCGATCACGCAGCTGTGGGTGAGCTTTTCCCAGTTGCGCTGCTGCGACGGCGAGAGCGGAGTGTCAAAGATCAAACAGTCGGCGTCGAGCTCGACCCGGCGGGCCTCGATCTCCTCGGCTTTGCCGGTGCCGACGTAATACTCGGCGAGCGGGGTTTTGAGGTTGACGACGATGCGGTCGACGATGCCGATGCCGAGGTTGGCGACCAGGTCGGCGAGTTCGTCGAGGTGTTCAAAAGCGGTGGCTGCGTCGAGTTCGGGCGGACGCACCCCGATCAGGATGGCGCGCTCGACGACGCGGCGGTTGTCCTTGGCGGTATCGATCATTTGCAAAATGTATTCTCCGTAGTGTCAGTCGCATAAAGTAAACTCGAAACCTCGCGCGCGCAAGTGAAATCCGCAAAAAAACGCCGGAGAACTGGAAAAAGCGCGGTTCGGCAAGTATATTGAGCGCCGTCCCACCCGGTTTGCGCGAGTGGCGGAATGGCAGACGCGCCGGATTTAGGTTCCGGTGCCGCAAGGCGTGGGGGTTCAAGTCCCCCCTCGC
>CAZRFG010000154.1:0-8350 GCA_964599205.1 uncultured Victivallaceae bacterium | reverse complement strand
GCCGCGATCGAAAGCACCAGAAAGAAAATTCCGCTCCAGAAAAAGCCGAATCCGCCCGGCAGATGGTTGAACGCCGCCGGCAGCACTTTGAACACCAGACCCGGCCCGCTGTCGGGGCGGAAGCCGAGCGCAAAAAGGGTCGGGAAAATCGCCAGCCCGCCCATCATCGCGGCCAGCGTGTCAAAGCCGATGATCGCCAGTGAATTCTTCACCACCGACTGCTTGGGCGACATGTAGCTGCCATAGGTGATCATGATTCCCATCCCCAGACTCAGCGAATAAAAAGCGTGTCCGAGCGCCTCCAGCACCCCGCGGGCGGAAAGTTTCGAGAAGTCCGGGGTCAGAAAGAAGCTCACCCCGGCCATCGCGCCGGGAAGCGTGATGCCGCGGAGAATCAGAATCAGCAGCAATGCGAAAAGGGAAGGCATCAGAATTTTGGAGTATTTCTCAATCCCGTTGCGAACCCCCGCCAGCACCACCAGCGCGCAGAGCAACAAAAAGAGCATCATGCCGAGCCAGGAAAACCAGAGCCCGCCGCCCTGGCCGAGGGCGAAGTAGTGAAAAATCTGATTGGCCTCCTCCTCCCCGGTGAACGCGAGATGGTTCGAGAACGCCCGAATCGCATAGAGCAAGGTCCAGCCGCCGACCACGCAGTAAACCCCCATGATGAGGACGATGCAGACAATCCCGTTGATCAGCCCGGCCACCACCCAGCCGTAGCGCACGATCAGCAAGCCGAGCACGATCAGCAGCCCGCCGAAGCCCCAGGAACCCAGCAGCGCCAGCGCCAGCCCGGTCAGGGCGGTCAAGGAGCCGGTCGAGTGCGTGAGAAGCGAGCGTTTGGGTGCGAGTTTGCGGAACGCGCCGAGCGGATTAAGCTGGGTCGCCCGGCCCATGCTGATTTCGCAGATCATCACCGGAAGGCCGATGGTGAGAATACAGACCAGATAAACCAGCACAAAAGCGCCGCCGCCGTTCATTCCGGTCATGTAGGGAAATTTCCAGATGTTGCCGAGTCCGATCGCCGAACCGATCGCCGCCATCAGGAACCCCCAGCCGGAGCTCCAGTGTTCACGCTTTTCCGCCATGCCGTCACTCCTGATTGGATTATGGGGAAACCGGCCGGAAACAGACTCCGGCCGGATGAAGACTTACTCCTCGGTGCCGGGCACGCGGCCGCGCTGGCGGCGACGCTCAAGCTCGGTCAGGAAATATTTGCGCAAACGAATGTTCTTCGGCGTCACTTCGACCAGTTCGTCGTCGTCGATGTACTCAAGCGCCTGTTCCAGCGACATGATCCGCGCCGGCGCGATTTTGAGGTTGTGGTCGCTCCCCGAGGCGCGCATGTTGGTCAGCTGTTTACCGCGCTGGACGTTGACCACGAGATCGCCTTCCTTGCAGTGTTCGCCGACGATCATCCCCTCGTAGCACTCGACGGTGGGGTCGATGAAGAAGAAGCCGCGCTGCTGGAGCGCGTCGATCGCGTATCCCGCCGACTTGCCGGAGGCCATGCTGACCATCACCCCGACCGCGCGGCCGGGAATTTCACCCTTGAACGGTTCATAACGGACGAAGCGGTGCGATACGATCGCCTCGCCGGCGCTGGCGTTGAGGGCCCGGCTGCGGAAGCCGATCAGGCCGCGGGTGGGAATGTAGAATTCCACCAACTGACGCAGTCCGCGCGACTCCATCTGAATCAGTTCGCCGCGCCGCTGGCCGGCCATTTCGATGATCTTGCCGACCGATTCGGAGGGAACGTCGACCGAGAGGATTTCCACCGGTTCGTGTTTTTCCCCTTCGACGATCTTGAGGATCACCTGCGGTTTGCCGACCGCGAGCTCGAAGCCTTCGCGGCGCATGGTTTCGATCAAAACCGCGAGATGGAGCACGCCGCGGCCGCTGACCCGGAAAGAGTCGCCGTTGAGTTCGACCACCCGGAGCGCCACGTCGCGCTCGACTTCCTTGAGAAGGCGTTCGCGCAAGTGGCGGCTGCTGACGAATTTGCCTTCCTTGCCGTAGAGCGGCGAATCGTTGATCCGGAAGATCATCGACAGCGTCGGCTCGTCGATCGCGATCGGCGGCATCGCCTCAAGCTTTTCGGAGTCGCAGATGGTGTCGGAGATATCGATGTCGGTAATCCCGACGATCGCGCAGAGGTCGCCGCAGGCGATTTCGGAGGCTTCCACCCGGTTGAGCCCCTCAAAGGTGTAAATCTGCTTGATCCCGGCGGGCTGGGTGCGTCCGTCGCGCTTGATCAAGGTCAGCGGACGGCGGGTGTTGAGGGTGCCGCGGTAAACCCGGCCGATGCCGATCCGGCCGACGAAGTTGGAGTAGTCGAGCGTCGCGATCTGAGCCTGAACCGGCCCCTCGACGATCGGCGGTGCGGGCACGTATTCGAGGATCGCGTCCATCAACGGGAAAATCGAGTCGCGGGGATCGTCGAGGGTGCGCGCCGCCCAGCCGGAACGGCCGCTGGCGTAGATGGTGGGGAAATCGAGCTGTTCATCGCTCGCGTCAAGTTCGCAGAAGAGGTCGAAAACTTTGCCGTGAATCACTTCCGGCCGGGCGTCCGGCTTGTCGACCTTGTTGATCACCACCACCGGGCGGAGCTTGAGCTTGAGCGCCTTTTCCAGCACGAAGCGGGTCTGGGGCATCGGGCCCTCGGCGGCGTCGACCAGCAGTAGCACGCCGTCGGCGAGTTTCAGCACCCGCTCGACCTGGCCGCCGAAGTCGCTGTGTCCGGGGGTGTCGATGACGTTGATCTTGACCCCTTTGTACTCGACGCTGATGTTCTTGGCGAGGATGGTGATCCCGCGTTCGCGTTCGAGGTCGTTGCTGTCGAGGAAGCACTCGTTGACCGCCTGGTTTTCCCGGAAAACCTTGGCCTGTTTGAGAATTTCATCCACCAGAGTGGTCTTGCCGTGGTCCACGTGGGCAATAATCGCAATGTTACGGATTTCACGCATAAAGGGTCGTCGCTTTCAAAACTGAGATTTATATATTCTTATAATATAGCGCAAAACGATGGTCTTTACAACTTGAAAAACCCCGTCCGGGACGTATCTTATCAAAAAAATAAATGAAAAAAAATCGCCCCCGCGGCGGAAAGCTGATGATGAATCCGAAACTCGAAGCGATTTTACGATCCTGCGGCAAACTTGCGATCGCCTTTTCCGGCGGCACCGACAGCACCTTGCTGGCCGAGGCCGCCCGGCGGGTGCTGGGAGCCGAAAACGTGCTGCTGCTCCACGCCGAAAGCGTGCTCCTCCCCGCCTTTGACCGCGAGTTCACCGCCGACTGGATCGCCCGGGGCGAAATGCGAGTGATTGCCGTTCCGTGCGACCCCCTCGCCGATCCCCGCATCCGGGCCAACGACCCGCAGCGCTGTTACCACTGCAAAAAGGCGATTTTCGGGAAACTCCTCGAAACCGCCCGCGCACACGGCTTTGCAACCCTCGCCGACGGCGCCAACCTCGACGACCTCGGCGATTACCGCCCGGGAATGCTGGCGGCGGCGGAAATGGGGGTCACGCACCCGCTCCTCGAAGCCGGGATGACCAAAGCCGCGATCCGTGAACTCGCGCGGGAATTCAAGCTTGAAAACGCCGACCGCCCGGCCTCCGCCTGCCTCGCCTCGCGGATTCCGACCGGAACTCCGCTCGACGAAACCGCGCTCGGCCGGATCGACCGCGCCGAATACGCGCTCCACCAGCTCGGCTTCCGCCAGCTCCGGGTGCGGGCCCTGGGCGAATTGGCCAAACTCGAATTCCCGCCGCAGGAGTTCCCGGCGGTGCTCGCCAAACGCGAAGCGGTGGTCGCCGCATTGAGCGAAGCGGGCTTCAGCGAAATCACCCTCGACCTTCGCGGCTACCGGATGGGGGCGATGAACGCCGCCACATCCGAGTGAAAAAAGCGGGGCTCAAACTCCGCCGAGGCGGTAGTGCGAATCGAGGGTGTAGAGGCGCTTGACGGCGGGATCGACATTGACGTGGGTGGCGACGATTTCGCCGATCACCAGCGGGCAGTTGCCGGGGCGGAGGATGTCCACCAGACGGCATTCGAAATTGGCGACGGCATCCGCGACCAGCGGGGCGCCGACTTTGGCGGCGGGGATGAAAGTAAGACCGGAACGCAGCCCCTTGTCCTCTTTGTGACCGTGGACGGTGCCGGCGTAGAGGGCGGCCTGGGCCATCGAAACGGCCGGGTAGGCAACCACGAATTCGCGGTTTTCGCGGATCAACTCCAGCGTGTAGGCGTGGTCGTCGATCCCCAGCATGAACATCGGCGGCTCATCGGAGACGATCGCCATCCAGCCGACCGCCATCAGATTGACCCGGCCTTCTTGATTACGGGTAACGGCAAGCACCACTTGCTCGGGGTACTTGCGGCTCCATGCTTCGGCGACACTGACTTCTTTTTGCATGACCATGTCCTCCTGTTGCCATACAAGATACACGGCCAAACGTTTTTGTCAAGCACGCCGCGCTCAACGCGCTGAAACGAACCGGTAGCGCTTGCCGAAGGCGGCCTTGTAGTCGGCCGGGATGGCGAGGTCGGTGAAGTCGGCCTTGGGATCGATTTTGGTGATCCCGGCGATGAATTTCTTTTTGACCACTTCCTCAAAGCGGGGATCGGCGTTGACCAGGTAAATTTCCGGCCGGTCCTGGCTCCGCCGCCAGAGCGCCATGCGGTTGTAGTCGAGCGGCAGTTCGGAGGCGAAAACCAGGATTTTGGCATTGCCGCTGCCACCGAGCGCGCGATCGTAATCGGCGGCGGAGACCAGCGTGCTCCAGTCGGGTTTGACTTCGGCGTCCTCGGCGATTTTCCGCGCCCGGGATGCTTCGACTTCGACCACCGCGACATCGGCGGCGATCCCGGTTCCCGCTTTCAGCGCCTCGACCATCTTGTCCTTGAGCTCGGACCGGGCGAGTTCGGAAGACATCACCAGCGCGATTTTCCGGCCCTCCGCCTGCTTGCCGAGCGCTTCGCCGATGACGTAAAAGTGGGAAAGCTTCAAGGTTTCATTGCCCTTGTCGCTCAGCGCCGTCCCGGCCGAACCGGAGCCGGCCAGCAAAAAGGAGGTCGAGAGCGCCAGAATCACCGCGACGTCGGCGATCAGGAAAGCCTTCTTGCCGGCTTCGCTCCGCCATTTGATTTTCAAGCCGGCGGCCAGCGCGGCGCCGGCCGCCAGAAGCAGGGTAAACAACAAAATTTTCATGCAAAATTCCTTTCTCCGGCCGATCGACCCGGAATCGCTCCGGATCAATCCGACCGAACCAGATGGCGGTTACTTGGTGATCGTCGGCTGGGTCGGCGAAGTGTAAACCTTGCGCCCCCAGAGGAAGCTGTCCGGATTCAGCGTTTCCTGCAGCGACAGCGCGGCGGCGTGACCGTCGGCGAAAGCGTAGTTGGACTTGCCGTTGTGCTTGTCATAGCCGACATAGCGGATGTGCATCCCGTTCTCAGTGCCGACATTGCCCTGAATCTGGGCCATCGCGGTGGCGTAATCCATCATCTTGGCGGTATTGTCGCCGGTGCCGGAAGTCGGGATCGCGGGCGAACCGTCGGTATCCCAGGCGGCCAGGCCGTGGGTCGGGCGATGGCTTTTGACCGCGGTGCCGCCGCCGGGCGACGAACCGTCGATCAGGGTCGAATTCGCGGTATATTCCGCCACCAGAATTTCCGAACCGGGGGCGACCGCGCGGCTGATCTTCATCAGCTTGACGCTGGCATCCTGAGTGGCATTGGTGCCGGGCGCGTATTTATAACGAGGAATAAAGATCGCGTTGGCGGTGTAGGCGGTCAGCCGGGCCTGCGAGTCAGCGCCCTTCTTGGTGGGATAGTAGCCGCCCTTGTCGCCCTTGGCGGCGTCGTTGACCACCATCGACGGGCATTCAAAGGCTTTGTCGGCGAACCAGGAGTTGCTCGAATCGACATCGGTCGAGCGGTTGGAGACGATGGCGCTCCAGTGGGCATATCCGTTGCCGCTGGACGTGCCGTTCTTGTAGCGGTAGCTGGTGGGCATGAAGTCGTCGCTGCCGGACGAATACATCAGCAGCATCACGCCCTGCTGTTTGAGGTTGCTGAGACAGTTGATGCCTTGGGCGGTGTTGCGCGCCTTGCCCAGCGCCGGCAGCAGCATCCCCGCCAGAATGGCGATGATGGCGATCACGACCAGCAACTCGATCAGGGTGAAAACATTTTTTTTCATACGGTATTTCTCCTTTTGGACTTGACGGCACCCCCCTTTGAGTGCCGTTCTTTGGTTATGTCCATTAGTTTACACCGCAAGTGTGAAAAGAAAGTTTTCCCTTTATTACAAATCGATTAAATCAATGCCCGGACGGCAAATTTCTTTCCTGATCAGATCATCCGAAGCGCAAGATGAACCATCCGTCTCCAGTCCATCTCCTGAGAACCCTATAGTCTCAGTGCGGTGAGATCCCCGCCGGCGGTGGTGACGATGAGCAGGCCATCCGCGACAAGCAAGCCGGTCACCTTTCCGTTGCATTTGGCGTACTTGCCGATTTCGCCTTTCGCATCGAGCGTGTATACGTCACCATTGATCGTACCGGCGGCGACGCCTCCGTCCGGCAGCATGCAAATCACCGTAAGGCCGAACGGGAGCGCCTGATGCCAGATTTTCTTCCCGTCCGCAGCGAACCGGTACACATAACCATTGAAACTGCCGGCGAAAACATCTTGCCGTCCATTTTCCTCAATGCCCTCGATCATCGTAACGATTTCGTCACCGGTCAGAAACCGATTGATTTCTTTGCCCTCCTTGTCATGAAACGTCACCAGTCCGCTGCCCACACCCAATACCACGTTGCGATTCCGGGAAGTTCCATTCAGCGGCGCGGCAACCGCACGGCAACCAACGCCGAAACGACTGCCCCAGAGTTTGCGGCCCTGATTGTCGAGCACCGTTGCCCACATGTAGCGGGTTCCGCAGATCAATTCCGCCTTTCCGTCACCGTCAAGATCAGCGATCCGGATCGCTTGAACCGGATGAACCACTTCGTAGTTCCATACATCTTTGCCGTTTCGATCAATGACATAAGTACGCCAATTGTCACAGCCGACAATAATTTCCGCCTCACCATCTCCATTCAGATCGGCGGTTTTGACGATCGTCACATCAGGATAAAGCCGGTAAAATTCAAATTTTTTATGCCAGAGTTCGCGCCCGTCGCGTTTGATTGCGCGTAGATACGTATCCTGGCAGGCCAGCAGCAGTTCGCTCTTGCCGTCTTGGTCGATGTCAAGGGCGGCAATATCGTTGATGGCTGCCGGAAATTGCAACGAGTCCAGCTTTTTCCCATCCGGTGAATAGAAGAAAAGCTCTCCGCTTTGACTTCCAACCGCCAAATAATCGCCATCTTTATCCTTTATATAAGCGGCCTTCGCAAGACCGGCTCCCGAAACGCCGGGCTTGGCGGAGGCGGTCCGTTTATACGGCATATCATGCCAGACGATCTGAGCGAGCGGAGCGTTAACCGCATCCGCATTCACCGTTTTTGCCTGGCGCGGCTTTACCGGCTCCGTTGAATTGGTATTCGTCAGATTCAATTTCCCATGCGGATCGACGACTGCCTGATAAACATTTTCGCCGGTATTGACGGAAAAACCATTGCCGATTCGAGCAACCTCCCACTCCGGGACGTCCGCGCCCCCGGCGGCTCCGTGCCATACCGCCGCCATGCGGACTTTTCCACCAGCGGGAATTTCCTTTTCGACGGTCTGATCAATGACCCGGATGATCGGGCGGGCATAGGGATAAGTGACCCACTCTTTGCCCAGATCGGCATCGTCATAAGTCATCAGGGCGGTGTCGCCGGAAGTCTGAAGCCGCATCAGAGCGCCTTTTTGTTCAAGCTGGTATCCGTCCGGCTTTTCGCTCCGCTCGCCAACTCCGTTCCATCGTTGCGTGATCCGGTATCGGCCGGTCTTTCCTGCCTCAATTTCATCGATCAGCATCCAGGCGAGATCTTTCTTGAACCAGATGTAATGGCGAGTCCATATCGCCGGCCCCACGGCTTTGGCGCGAACGGTTACCCAGGCGTAATCCGGGGCATCACCCTGTTCGGCGAGCTCCATGTAGTCCGGCAGCGGAAATGCTTCGCCATTATAAAGCAATAATAGCGAGTTGTGGTATTTTTGTTGATTTTTGAAGTAGTCATTCTCCGCGAGCCATTCCCGGCCGAAATGCGAATAGCGCAGGACGCTGTTGGCATCGGCATGACGGTGTCCCCCGTTATTGACGCCATCGACCAGGACATAAAGCCCCTGCGGATCGAGCTTTTCCCGGAAGGAAAATTTATCAAAGCATTTCTCCTGCGGCGGAACT
>CAZRFG010000153.1:0-8391 GCA_964599205.1 uncultured Victivallaceae bacterium | reverse complement strand
GCGAATTCATTCATCACCCCCAAGGCCCGCGAAGCGATCCAGTCGCGCGGCGTCCGCATCGTCAAGGACGCCTCCGCCAACAAGTGCGGGGTGATCACCTCGTCCTATGAAATCCTGACCGGGCTGATGCTCTCCGACGCCGAGTTCAAGGCGGTCAAACCCGAGCTGGTGCCCGAAGTCATGGAAATTCTGCGTTCGCGGGCCCGCCGTGAAGCCAACTGGCTCTACGCCCGGTTCCGTGCCGAAGGCACCATGCTGACCCGGCTGACCGACCGTTTGAGCAACGAAATCAACGACGCCAACGGCAAAATCTCGGCGTTCCTCGCGGAAAATCCGGGTTTTGTCACCGACGGGTTGATCCGCTCGCACCTGCCGCCGCTCTTCTCCGGCCGTTACGCCGACCGGATTTCGCGGCTGCCGCAGGAGTATCGCCGGGCGATCGCCTCGGTCGAACTCGCCTGCCGGCTGGTTTACCAGCGTGAAGACGGCAGTCTCGGCCGCCAGCTGCTGGCGCTGCTGACGCCGGAGGAACAGCCGAAAAACTGAAGAAAAATTGCCGTGCGCGGCCGCATTGCCCCGCACGGAGCCACCGAGATGAAGGAAATCGGATATCAGGAGGTTGGGCGTTTGGGGAAAAGGATATCCATCTGATTGCCCGGTTCCCTTCTTTCCGTACCTCGGTGGCTCCGTACGGGGCAGTGCTTTTTTGGCCGGGAAATCAGTGATTGACCAAATCCCACGCGGCCTGGTCAAAGGCGGCGCGGCGGTTGGGGCATTTTTCCTTGCGGCAGAGAAGGCAGCTCTGGAAGTCGTGTTCCGATTCGAGGTAAATGCCGCAGACGGTTTTGGCCGGCAGCATCAGACACTCGGGCGTCAGCTCCACGCCCAATCGGGTGGTGAAGTCGCCTCGGGCCATGGCGAATAAATCGCGCAACGCGGTGATCGACCAGAGCTGTTCGGTCTGGCCGGAGCCGGGGGCGAGGCTGATCACTTTGGCGACCCGGCACTGCGTTTTGAGGTCGTTTTCGACCGCCAGCCGGGCGGCGTGGAGCATTTTCATCCGGAGTTCGTCGGCCCGCCAGCTGACCAGGGGATCGGCGGGGTCGAGCAATGCGTCGCTCTCCTTGCCGCAAGTGATGCAAAAGACCCACCCGCGCTTTTTCCCCTTCAGCATCTTCGCCAACAGCCGGCTGGCAAAGGTGACGCCGCCGATTTCGACGGTTTCTTCGCCGGTGGTCCGCAGCGGGAACTCCCGCCACAGCCCCTTGGGGCGGCCGATGGTCTGCGCCCGTGCGATCAAGCCGCCGAACTCCTCGACATCGTCAAGGCACTCCTGATCGATCTGCCATTGCCGGAACATTTCGGCTTGATCGAGCTCAAAAGGAATATCGGTCAGGGTGTTTTCGAACATGGGGCTCTCCGCGGCAAGGTCAGATATGCTGAATCAGGACAATCGTCTGGTCGTCGCTCTGCTCGACTTCGTAGCTGCCGACTTCCTCGAGAATCAGGTTGATGATGCCGCGGGCCGATTCGCCGCTGCGGCAGCCCTGGCGGAAGAGCTCTTCCAGCCGGGGCAGGCCGAATTCTTTGCCGTCGGCGTCGATCGCCTCGGTCAATCCGTCGGAGAACAGCAGCAGCGCCATCCCGGGTTCAAAGGCGGTCGAAAAGGTGTCGAATTCGGCGAGATCGTCCGGCATCATCCCCAGCGCCGAGCCCTGCGGCATGATCGTCCGGATATGGTCGCGGACAAAGGTCACCAGCTCGGTATGTCCGGCGCGGCCGAATTCGAGAATCGAATTTTTGCGGTCGAGAAGACAGCAGCCGAGGGTGATGAAGCGGTCGGCATCAGTGTCGCGGAGCATTTTGGAATTGAGCTCGCGGAGAAAATCTTCGAGGGTGACGAAGTTGCTGGCGAGCGCCCGGATCATGCTGCGGGTCATCGCCGAGAGCATGCAGGCCGGAACGCCTTTGCCGGCGGCGTCGCCGATCACCACCATCAACCGGTTTTCGTCGATCTGGACGAAGTCGTAGAAGTCGCCGTTGACTTCCTTGGCGGAACGGGTAAAGGCGGTCACCGCGAACTGGTCCCAGTCCGGGAACGCTCCCGGCAACAGCGAAAACTGGAGCTGGCGGGCGAATTCGAGCTCCTGGTCGATCCGTTCGCGGCGGCTGATTTCGCCATAGGAGTGAACCAGGTCGAGCGCCATCGCCATCTGCGGCGCCAGCAGCTGAAAATTGGCGAACTGCTCGTCATTGAAGGCCACCCCGCTGTGGAGGCGGTTGCCGAATACGCAGCAGGCGCCGACCACCGTGCCGTTGCTGCTGAGGCCCATCGCCATCACGCTGCCGCAGACGTTGGTGTCGGGATATTCGTCGAAGCGCGGGTCCATCGAGCCGTTGGGAATGAGTTCGGGGTAGTTGGCGCGGGCGATTTCACCGATGAAGCCGCTGCCGAGGGTGATGCGTTCGCGCCGGAGGGTGTCGAAGAGCTGGTCTTTGCGGGAAAGGAGAATCCGGTTGCCGGAGTGGATCAAGGGATAGGGGCCGTGGACGCCGACTGCGATCAGGCGGTCATCGACCAGCTCGTAAATCGCGGCGCTGTCGGCGAAACATTGCTCGGAAAGGTAGCGCGCGGCGACGTGCATCGCTCCCGCCATCCCGCCTTCGCCGCGCATTTCGTGGAACATGCCGGTCAGGAAGTGGTCGATGTTGCAGTTGCCTTCGCGCGCACTCTGGAGCTCAATCGAGAGTTCGGCGCTGCGTTGCCGCTCGCGCAGCAGCAGCGCCACCGCCGCCGCCACCGCCGCGGCCAGAAATATGATCAATAAAATCATGGAAGATTTTGCCTTAAAAATAAATACAACTCTTTTTCAAATATAGCGGTATTTACGGCAAAGTCAAGCCGAAGGGCAGATTTTTTTCAGCGGGCACTCCGCACAGCGGGGATTGCGGGCACGGCAGAATTCGCGGCCGTGGAGAATCAGCAAATGGGAGAGGTTGCACCAGCGCCCGGGCGGCGTGGCGGCGGTGATTTCGGCTTCGATTTTGACCGGGTCGTCCGCCTCGGTCAAGCCGAGCCGCCGGGTCACCCGGCCGACGTGGGTGTCAACCGGGAAGCCAGGAATTCCGAAGACATTGCCCAACAGCACATTGGCGCTTTTGCGGCCGATTCCGGGCAGGCGTATCAGATCCGCCATCGCGGTCGGCACTTCGCCGCCGAACTCGTCGCGGATCATCCGCGCCGCGGCGACCAGATTGCGGCTTTTGTTGACAAAGAGACCGCAGGGATGGATGATTTCGGCGATTTTGCCGGGATCGGCCGCCGCCATCGCCGCGACGGTGCCGTAGTCCCGGAAGAGAACGGCGGTCACTTGGTTGACCCGTTCGTCCCGGCACTGGGCCGAGAGCATCACCGCCGCCAACAGCTGGAACGGCGACTCGTGCGCCAGGGGACAGGCGACCTCGCCGTGGCGGGCAAAGAGGATCCGGTAAATCTGATCGATTCGTTTTTTGCGTTCGGCGGTGGTCATGATTGAAAAAAGGCGACCGGATTGGATTCCGGCCGCCGGGGTTCAGGCTTGGGCGTGATCGACGATATTTTTCAGCATCCGCAAACCCGGCTGCTGGCTTTTTTCGGGGTGAAACTGGGTGGCGAAAATGTTGCCCCGGGTCAATGCCGACGCGAAGTCGCAGATGTAGTGCGTTTCGAGCGCCACCTCCGCCGGGTTGTCCGGCAGCGCGTAAAAGGAGTGGACGAAGTAGAAGAAATCCTCTTCGCCGATCCCGGCGGTGCCGTAGCAGGGGTTTTTCACCTTGACGTTGTTCCAGCCCATGTGGGGGATCTTCTCGGTGTCCGAGACGAAGCGCACCACCCGGCCGGGAATGATGCCGAGTCCGGCGACGCCGGGGGCTTCCTCGCTCGAATCGAGCATCATCTGCATGCCGAGGCAGATGCCGCCGAATACTTTGCCGGAGGCGGCGAATTCACGCAACGGCGCGACGAAGCCGCGCTTGACCAGATTCGCCATGCCGTCGCCGAAGTGGCCGACGCCGGGCAGGATGCAGGCGGAAAACGTCTGAAGTTTCTCCGGGCTCTCGATCAGTTCGAACTCGGCGCCGACGAATTCCAGCGCCTTGCCCACCGAGCCGAGGTTGCCCATGCCGTAGTCGATCAATGCTATCATTTACACACCCGAAAATGCCGAGAAAGCGCCGTCCACCGGCAGCACCGTGCCGTTGACGAAGCCCGCGGCTTTGTCATCCACCAGGAAAAGCAATGCCCCCACCAGGTCTTCCGGCGAGCCGAAGCGGCCCATCGGGGTATGGGCGAGAATGGTGTTGCCGCGCGGCGTGAGAGTGCCGTCGGGATTGGTCAGCAGCGCGCGATTCTGGTCGGTCAGGAAGAAGCCGGGGGCGATCGCGTTGACCCGGATGTTGACCTTCGACAAATGCACCGCGAGCCACTGGGTGAAATTGCTGACCGCCGCTTTGGCCCCGCTGTAAGCCGGGATCTTGGTGAGCGGGGTGAACGCGTTCATCGACGAGATGTTGATCACCACGCCGCTCTTGCTCTCGGCCATGCCGCGGGCGAAGACCTGGGTCGGCAGCAGCGTGCCGAGGAAATTGAGGTTGAAAACGAAACCCACGCCGGCCGGATCGAGGTCGAAGAAGGTGTTGAGGTTTTCCGGCTTGTTGACCAGATCTTCCGGGAACAGATATTCCTTGGAAGTGGTGCCCTTGGGATGATTGCCGCCGGCCCCGTTGATCAGGATGTCGCATTTGCCGAAGGCGGCGCGGATTTTGGCTTCGGCGGCGCGCAGGCTCTCGAGCTCCAGCACGTTGGCGGCGACGCCGATCGCGGTGCCGCCGGCCTTGGTGATCTCCGCCGCCGCTTTGGCCGCGTTTTCTTCGCGCAAATCGAGGATCGCGACTTTGGCGCCGCACTCGGCCAGGGCCTGGGCCATCACACTGCAGAGAATGCCGCCGCCGCCGGTGACGACCGCGACTTTTCCGCTCAGATCAACTTTGAATGGAACACTCATTTTTTTTCTCCGGGTTTCTGAAGGTTGATAATATACCCGCAGATTACTGTAACATCAAATTGCAAATATGCAAAAAAATAAACCGATTTTTAAATATTATTCCTGCCGCCGGATAAAGATCAAACCCTTCTGGACGAAATAACTGACCAGGAAAAGCAGCGACTCGCAGCCGATTTTGACCGGCAGCGGATGCCAGCCGAATTCAACCGTAAAGTAGCGGATCGACAGCGCCGAGCTGAAAAAAAGGAACAGCGCCAGCGCGATGAATTTGACGATCTTTTTGCCGACTTCGCCGCGGTCGTGGAACACATAGTTGCGGGCGAGCAGGAAACTCACCGACAAACTGACCACCCGCGCCGAAACCAACGCGGTCCAGAGCGATATGCCGGCGAAGAAAAAAGTGCTGAACAGCAAATAATCGATCGTGCTGGCCAGCATCGACGCCGCCATGAACCGGGCAAAGATGAACTTCCAGAAAATCGAGTAGATGCGCAGCGAATCCCGCACCGGACGGAAATGCGAGGTCGGATTTTTCGCCTCATAGACCGTGGTGATCGGAATTTCCAGCAGCCGGATTTTCCGCCGCAGCGCGTCGAGCAGGATTTCCAGCTCGAAATCGTATTTGCGCGCGGTGATCCGGTCGGCTTCGGCCACCAGTCCGGCCGGGTAAAACCGCAATCCGGTCTGGGTGTCGCTCAACAGACGGCCGGTCAGCAGAAAAAAGCACTGCCGGGTGATCAGATTGCCGAACCGGCTGCGGAATGGAATCGGCGGTTCGCCCCCGGTGAAATCGCGGACGCCGAGGATCAGGGCGTCTTCATTGCCGCTTTCGGCCGCCCGCAGGATTTTCAGGATGTCCTCCGGCAGGTGCTGGCCGTCCGCGTCGGCGGTGATCGCACCGGTCAGGTTGGGATCGCCCCGCTGGAAGGCGAAGGCGGTTTTGAGCGCGGCCCCTTTGCCGAGGTTGTGCTCATGAACCAGCAGCGTCACTTGTGGCAGTTTGCCGAGTTCGGCGAAGATCGGCCGGCAGGCCGGCGACGACCCGTCGTTGACGATCAATACCGGCAGCGTTCCGGGCAGCGACTTCACCAGATCGACCAGCGCCGGACCGGGATTGTAGGCGGGGATGACGAGCTGGATCAAAGCGGACCTCCGTATTGGAATTTGCCGTTTTCATCGCTGGAGGCGGTGTGGTATTTGCCCTGCCGGTCGGCGAAAAAGAAGACGCAGTGGAGCCGGTTCCGCTTGAGAAAATCCTCCACCGCCGCCGGATTCTGACCGTAGGCGACAAAGAGGCCGTTCCGTTCCAGCAGAAAAGCGCGGTTCTCCGAGGATGGAATCGGGTCGCCCAGTGTGGCGCGCCAGGCAAGATAGCCGAACCACTGGAAATCCTTGATGCCTTCCGGCAGCAGCAGCAGCGCACCGGGCCCGGTATTTTTCCGGGCATAAGCGGCAAGCCGCTGCAATTCGGGGCCGCAGACGCCCGCTGCGGTCAAATCGGCGAAGCCCCGGATTCCGGTCAGCACCGCCCCCGCCGCCAGCACCGCCGCGGCGGTCTTGCCGAAGCGTCCGCGCCGCCACAATTCCGCCGCGCCGTATCCGGCGATCATCACCGCGGGATAAAGCAGCACCATCAGAAAACGCGACGGGATGAGAAGCGTGAAGTCCTCGTGAAACAGCGGCCGCGCCACCGCGAAGCGGAACACGACGTCGAGCAGCAGATACCCTCCCGCCATTGCCGCGCCGAAAGCGAGCAAACACTGCAGGCGCGGATTGCGGAGCCGCCGGTAATGCCAAATCAGCAGCGCCAGCCCGGCGAGCACCAGCAAAAAGAGGAAGACGCCGAAATCGTTAAGAATTTTGCCGGGCGTCTGCCACGGTTCCTCGACAAATTTGAGGGAATCCATCCGGGTGTCGCCGGACGTGCCGATATGGAATTTTTTGTAACCCAGCATCGCGGCGGCGAACAGCAGCGAACCGCCGTAGACCGGCAGCCACCACCGCGCCCGGCTGCGGTCGACGATCATCAGCACGACGATCCCGAGCAGCGAGAGGAGCCACGAATAGGGGTGAATCCAGCAGGTCATTCCGAGCAGCAGCAGCGCCGGCCAGCGCCGCCGGTACACCGTCACCGACCAGATCGCGCCGAGGAAAAAAAGCATGCCGAGCGCGGTCGGCAGCATGCCGAAGGTGAGATAGCCCCGGAATGCGCCCCAGTTGGCGGCGAAAGCGTAAAGCGCCAGCGTCCAGTTCGCCGCCGCCGGGCTTCGGAACGCGGTTCCGGCCAGCCGGTAAATGATCGCGCAGGCCAGCAGATTGACCACCCAATGCAGCATCTGAAAGACCACGTGCACCGGCGCGCCGGAGCCGTTGGCCAGCTGGGCCAGCAGCGCGTGGAGCGATTGGGGATAATTCATTTTGACTTCGGCAAACGGCCGGTAATCGCTCGAAAATTCACCGGACAGCCGGATTTTTTCGGCCAGCATCGAGTGGCAGGCGGGATCCCAGCCGGTCGGATAGGGGTTGGACAGCAGCACCCATAGACTCAGCGCGGCAATCGTGCCGAAGAGCGCCGCGGGCGCGGTCGGCAGCGCGGCCCCGCGCCGGACCCCGCGCAGGTGCCGATAGCAAAAAAACACCGCCGGCAACATCGGCAGCGGCGCCCAGGCCGGAATCTTGAGCGCGGTGGCCAGCGTGGTCGCGGCAACCGCCGCCGCCAGCGCCAGGATTCCCCCGGCGAGGACGGTGTCAAAGGAAATTTTCCGCCGCCATGCCGCCACCAGGCCGACCGTCGGCAACAGCCAGACGGCGGCAAAAAAAAGCAGCGCGGCGCTGAATGAAAAAATATAACTCATTGTGGTGAAATTATAACCCTCAAATTGTAAATTTCAAGCGATTCCGGCCGCATGCGAAAAAGTGACAACCTCCGGCGGGGACTGTCCCCCGGCGGTGACGGATTTCATTTGACCCCGCGGATATTCCAGCTGCCGGGCCTGCCGGCCAGCAGCAGGAGTTCGGCATTCGGCAGCGACTGGTGGGGCTCGACCAGTTCGGCGGCGATTTTTTTGCCGGCGAGCACGATGTAGTGGCCGGGTTTTTTGAGAAACATCCGGGCGTCGGCAGCGGGGGCCAGACGCCGGTAACTGTCGAGCTGCCGGTCCGGCGTCAACCGGACGGCGAAACACTCGTTCGGCGCGGGCAGACTCTGCGCGCCGCTGTTGCGTTCAAAAAGCGGGATCAGCCGGCCGCCGATCTCGAGCGCGGCATAGGGCGTTTCGATGACTTTCACTTCCGGATTTTCCGGCAGTTTGCCGAGCGACATTTTGCGGTTGGCGGCAAGCAGCGTGTC
>CAZRFG010000152.1:0-8435 GCA_964599205.1 uncultured Victivallaceae bacterium | reverse complement strand
GGTTCGAGAGTACGGCTTCTCCCGTCTCCCGAAGAAAATCGAGAAGGGACCAAGAGAACCGTTTTCGGAGTGCCGAAAACCGCAACCCGCTGCCCGACCGGGCCGGAACAACAAACCAATCGATGCACCGGCCGAAGACTTGAGCAGGAAGCAGGGTGAATCATTTAAGAGGGCTTCCGCCAGGCGGGAGCGGCATGTCCCCGATCTATCGGGCAAGTCATCCCTGCGCAAAAAGAGTTTCGAATCAGCTTCGCAGCAATGACAATACCCGGGCGATGCCTTTGTCCGCCGG
Organism: uncultured Victivallaceae bacterium; assembly: GCA_964599205.1. Lineage (GTDB taxonomy): Bacteria > Verrucomicrobiota > Lentisphaeria > Victivallales > Victivallaceae > JAVBUI01. The sequence goes on along the minus strand of CAZRFG010000152.1, from coordinate 8,143 downwards.
ATATTGATCGCTTTCGTACTCGATATTGATGCAGCCGCGGTAGCCGACGGCGGCCAACTCGCGCAAGGTGGCTTTGGAATCGACGACTCCTTCGCCGATCAAGGCGGGGGCGTAGTACCGGCCATCGAGCATTTGGCGGAATCCGGCGCAAGGCGTATCCCGGCGCTGCCAGTCCTTTAAGTGGACGTGGACAATGTCGCCGGCACATGCCAGGAGCGACGCGACCGGATCTTCGCCGGTTGCGGCATTGCCGTTGTCAAACGTCAACTTGAGCGACGGAATCTGCCGTTTCGCTTCGAGAAAGTCGGCGGCAGTGACAAAGGGACTCAGTATCCCGGGAAAATTTTCCACCGACAGAATGAGTCCCGCCTCACCTGCCATTTCCGCCATCTTTGCCAGAGCGTCAGTCCAAACGCGCCGGATTTCCTTCCGGTCGGCGAGTCCGGCAATCACGGGAGTGGGAATCATCACCAACGGCGCATTCAGCGCGAGCGCATTTGCCAGCTCCCGTTCGGCCTCTTCCTCCCATCCGGATTTGCCTTGGCAAAGCGCGGAGAGAAAAAAGGTATACGCCACCACCGGAAGTCCGGCATCCGCGCTGCGTTGGCGAAGTTCCTCCGCCGGCCTGCCGTATGTGGTCACCCAGTCGATCCCGTCCATTTTCAGCTCGGCCGCGGTGCGGATGATGTCTTCCACGTCATATTTGCCCTGCCGGGCCATGGAGTAGGTCATCATGGAGAATTTCATTTGGCAAGCTCCTTGAGCGTTTTCACGGTTTCTTCGACCAGTTGCCGGCCGCCCTCGGGCGAGACTTGACAGCTGTAGTGATTGGCACTGTAACCGCGATTTTCTTTCCCCCGCTCGGTGGCCAGATACCCTCCGGTGCCGTCGCTGCCGGCCAACTGGGTGACGAAGGTTTGTTCAAACGGGCTTCGCCCCTGGATCCGGTGCATGTAATCCATATACAGCTCAAACCGGTTGGTGGCGAACGCGATGTCTCCGAGGCGGATCACATGCAGCTCCATCGGGATTTTCGGCTCTTGCCGCTGGGTTTGATAGCGGTCGAGGATCTGCTGGAAACGCGCTCTCCGGGCCGCCAGGGAGGAATCGTGATAAAGCCGTTCCAGCGGCGTTCCCTCCGTCGCGAATTTCCGGTCCTTGAATAACTCCAACTGGCTCTGTTCCGCCGCCGCCTCTTCGGGGGTGATCATCAGTCGCGAAAGCGATATGGTGGTTACGGAGTGCTTCAATTCCGCCTGAGTCCGAATATCTTTTTTCGCCCAGGAGTAGACTTCGTCAAAGGCGTCGGCAATCCGTTCGGCGATGTCTTTGCGTGCGCGCTCTTCCTGATATTGATCCTTTTCGCCGTATTTGAGCCGGAGCCGGCGTTCCTGCGCTTTTTGGTAATGGAGCATATGCGGAGCCAGGTCGCCGGCCGCCGCGCACTGGGGAAGGATGAAAATATCGCCATGCTCCCGGCGGATCGCGAGGCGGACGTCATGCCAGAAATCCGCGGAAAGTTTGGAAATGCCCTCGGAATTCTGCGACGGCGACGGAACGTTGATGATTGCGCCGGTAAGCTTGCCCGCCGCGTCAAAGGTAAAAAGGAGATTGACGAAAGGATCGGCCCCGGCCTCGTACCCGGCAAATTGATCGTCGTTGGTATTGCCGTACATGATGCAATGTCCATTGGCCGCGAAGCCCGGCGAACCCGTACGCCCCGGACGTGTTGAGGTGTCATCCAAATAGAGACTCCGGCGGCTGTACCCGACCACCGCATAGCCGTACCCCCAGGCGACGCCGCCGGGCGCGCGCTTTTTCCAGGCCTCGACGATGGCGTTTGCCGCCTGATCCGCGAAAAACGCCTGATACTCCGCGGCGGGCATTCGTTTCACCTCACAGGGAAACGAATCGACTTTCTCGTAAAGGTCTCCGCCCGCATGAGTGTGCGTGGCATTGAACACGATTTTTTTCAGCGGAATTTCCGGCGCCGCCTTGGCGACCCGCTCCCGGATCATGTCCATCAGGAAATTACGGATATTGATCGCGTCCGCGGAAAGGAAAACAACCGCGTCCTGCGAGTCCTCAATCACCAGCGCCGTCACCGACAGCGGATCGAGCACCCCCTCGGAAATCCGCAGATGGAACTGTCCCCGGATTCCGACGGGTTCCCGGGTCGAGACATCCCGGGAAGCCCAGCCGATCTTGAGCGGCGCGCCCTCGGCGGACCACGCGGTCAGGATTGCGAGTATCAGGAAAAGCATTTTTTTGATCGCTTTGAGCCCCTTGAGGATTCGGATGGTCTCATTGACCAGCTGTTGGCCGCCCTGGGCGGAAACGACGTTGCAGTAACGGCTGGCGGAATAGCCCCGCCCGGACTCGCCGCGCTCCGTCGCCAGATAACTGCCGCCGTGATTACCCGGCACTCCGGCCAGCTGAACGATGAACGTTTGTTCAAATGGACTCCGCGCCTGAATCCGGTGCATGTAGTCCATGTAAAGTTCAAAGCGGTTGGTGGCAAAAGCGATGTCGCCGATTCGAACCACGTGCATTTCCATCGGCAGCTCCGGGGCGGCATCCTGATTTTGATACCGCTCGATGATCTGCCGGCAGCGGTTGCGGGAAGCCGCCAGAATGGAGTCGTGGTGCAATCTCTCTTCCGGCGTTCCCTCTTCGGCGAATTTCCGCCGGTTCAAATCGGCAAGCATCGCCTGGTCCTCGTCATACTCTTTGCGGGTGATGAGCCGTCTTGAGAGCATCACGGTTTCCACCTGGTGAATCACCGGCAGATCGGAACGGATATCCTTTCGGGCCCACGCCAGCACTTCGTCGAAAGCTCCGCTGATGCGTTCGGCGATGTCGCGCCGCCGGAAATCCTCGGGCGACTTCGGATGGTCACCGTATTTGAGATGATACCGCCGGTTTTCCGCCGCCCGGTAATGAAGCTGGCGGGGCGAAAGGTCACCGGCGGCGGCGCATTGGCAAAGCAGCGGAATATTGCCGTGCTTCCGATGAATCAGTTCGCGGACGTCGTGCCAGAAACTTGCGCTGAGTCGATCGATGCCCTCATCGTTCTGGCTCGGACACGGCACATTGATGACGGCTCCGGTCAATTTGCCCGCCGCGTCAAAGGTATAGAGGAGGTTGACGAAACTGTCGCTTCCCGCCTCGTAACCCGCGAACATCGGGTCATTGGTTTCACCGTACATCGCGGCATGACCATTGAGTGAATGGGTGGAGTTTTTGACCGCTCCGGGGCGCAGCGAGAGGTCGTCAAAATAAGTGACCCGGCGGCTGAACGCGACCGTGGCAAAGCCGTACCCCCAGGCGAGTCCGCCGGACGCACGGGTCTGGTAAGCCTCCGCCGCCGCCTGCGCCGCCTGCGTCGCCAGGAAGTCCCGGTACTCTTCGCCGGAAGCGATCGCGATGTCGGTCGGCACCGCGTTGATCGCCGGCGCGGCCCCCCCGGCGGATGGCTTCTCCCAAATGGAATCGGAATAGTGACTCGGCCCGGCATGGGTGTGGGTCGCGCTGATGAAAATCTTCTCAACCGGGAATGCCGGCAGGAGTTCCGCGGTTTTGGCCCGGATCAGGTCGAGCAGACCGCAGCGGATCACCACCAGGTCGGCGGACAGCATGCAGACCAGATCGTCGCCATCGTCGATGACCAGCGCGGTCACGGTGACCGGATCGAGAATGCCTTTGGAAATGCGCATGTGGAACTGTCCCGGAATATTGACCGGTTTGTCCGTGGAGACATCACGTACCGCCCACCCGATTTTGATATGACTCATGACCAGACACTCCCCGCGCGGTTATTTTGTTTTGAGCATGGATTCGATTCGATCCGGGTCGATTTTGTCCAGATTGGCGAAAACTTTCCGGATGCCTTCGGCCGCTTTTGCGGCGACGTCAAGCCCGTTCGGAGCCCGGAGCGTCTGCACCACCGAGATGTGGCAGTGGCTGTAATTCAGCGCGCACGGGAAGTTCGAAGGCGTGTAGTCCACGCCCTCATTCGCGCCGGGAATGCTCCAGGGATAGCCCTGCCCGTACGCGTTTTTGGCCTGAAAAACCGTCATTTCCGGCAGGATGAACCGCTGCCAGACCATAGCCGCGATACCCTCGGCGGCGATGGCGGCCTGGACGGCGTCCCGGAACCGGATTTTCTCCGGCTCGTCACCGTTGAACCCGATCGCGTTGAAGTCGAGCCGGAGATTGAAATTGTACCAGTTGTGGACGCAATCCTGCGGCACGTACGGCAACCGGAGTCCCCGGACGCCCTTGAGATTTTCCGCCAGATAATTTCCGTTTTCGCGGCAGGTGTTGAAGTAGAAATCATATTTGGAAAGTTGCGCCCGGGCGAATGCGGCGGTCAATTCATTGTTGCGATACATCCAGCCGAGGGCGTAAGCGTGGTAATCGCGGCGCTGTTCCGGACGCGAGGTCTCCCCGAAACTCCAGAGCTTGGCGGCGTTTTCATAAATTTTGGGGTCGTCGGTGACGAAAATACCGCCTTCGCCGGAACTCAGGCACTTGTTCTGGTTGAGCGAAAAGGCCGCGCAATGTCCGAGGGTTCCGGCGTTTTTCCCCTTGTACTGCGCACCGTGCGCCTGGCAGGCGTCTTCGATCACCGCCAGATTGTATTTTTTCGCGATGGCGTTGATTTTATCCATATCGTCACAGAGGCCGTGCAATTGCACGACGATGATCGCTTTGGTACGCGGCGTGATCGCCGCTTCAATCTTGCCGGGGTCCAGCAGAAAGGTCTCCGGATCAATGTCGACGAAAATCGGAATCGCGTCATGATGCAGAATGCACGTCGCGCTGGAACTCCAGCTGTAGGCGGTCACCAGCACATGGTCGCCCGCGCCGATGCCGCAACCGGCCAGACACATGTGCAACGCCGCCGTGCCGCTGTTGGTGAAGAGGGCATATTGATTGCCGTTCCATTCGGCGAATTCTTTTTCAAACGCCAAATTTTGCGGGCCGCGGGTCTGAACTTTCTGATGAAGCGCCTCCATCACTAATTTTTCGTCGATCTCATCGATCGGCGGCCAAGGCTTCACCTCATTCGCCCGGAGTGCCGGAACTCCGCCGTAAATTGCCAATCCGTTCTCGTTTTTCATACTTTGCGCAACCTTCATTTTGCCTGGAAATCGCGGACAACCCGACCGGAAGTTTTTCCCTCTGCTCTTTATTATAGGTCCTCGGGAAGGCGCCGGCAATAGGGCGCAATAGCAATATATTGCGATTACGGAAACAATATTGCACTCAGCGGAATTTTCCCGGAGAAACGCCGATTTTTTGGCGAAAAATCCGGGCGAAATAATTCGGATTCTCAAATCCGGTCATGAGCGCCACTTCGGAGACACTGAAGCGGCCGTCGCGCAGAAGTTTTTTGGCCTCTTCGATGCGAAGTTCGGCGATGTATTCAAAAAGGTTGAAACAGCACTCCTGCTTGAAAAGCCGCGACAAATAACAGGGCGAGATCTTGAGGTGACCGGCGATCTGCTTCAAGCTGAGGTGACCGGCATAATTGCGCCGGATATATTCCTGGGTGGCGAGCACCAGTTCATGACGGGAGTTGATCTGCGTCGGGGCCCTGGGGAGAAAATGAGTTCCTTTGTGAAGCAAAAGAAGCGCGGTCATCAGACGGATGTTTTCGATGGTTCTATCCAATTCGCTGCCGCCGATATCGTTACGCATGTGCTCAAACGTCCAGCGAAGCTCAGAGCGCAACAATGGATCGATCCGGTTGATCCGGGCGTTGTCGATCGAATCCAGCAGCGGTTCCTGGCCGGGCCAGCGGAAGTGAACCAGGAGAATTTTCAAATCTTCCTTGAATTCGAAGATGTCTTCGTGCGCGGTATTGGCGTGAACCAGAAACGTGTCCCCCTTGGTCCCGGGGAAACGGCGGCCATCTTTGTAGAAAAGTTCGAAACGGCCGTCCAATACGTGGAGCAGCTCATAGTCCGCGGTCTGGTGGAAGCGGTTTGACCAACAGGATTCAAAGACAATCGCCCGGATGTTTGTGATCTCCGGCATGGTTGCGAAGTTGACAGTGGTCAAATCATCTCTCATAAAGGGTCTTCCCGAGGAGAACAATTATCGTGCTTCAGGAACGGTGGAAAAAACAGCCGGAGCCGGCATATATCCACTCGGCCGCGATTTCGGCGCTTCCCCGCTATTCTTGAGCGATTTTTCCGCCGCCTGGCCAAGCTTCGTATGCTTTGCCCCGCAGCAGCGGCTCCAGTCGCGCTTTCTCTTGTTTTTTACAATACTGCAAATAGTCATACAAGCAAAGCGCGGGACTGCTTTTCCGTGAAATTACGGCAAAAAGGTTCATTGACACATGCGGTCAAGAACGGGCGAGGCGGCGACCGGCGCCGGCGGCGAAACGGGAAACGAATTTAGCTTGATTCACCCAAGGGAAAAAAGTAGCGCCAAACGGTACTTTTTAGGTATTTTCATGATCAAACGGCACCAAACGGCATCGCTTTTGCCTGAGCCCAGAGCGCAAGCAAAACCTTGCAGTTTTGCGGTGAAACGATTGCCAACGGCACGGCGGGGTGAATCCGGACGATTGCGGTCATTGCCGGCTCCGTTGCAATGATTCACTTTCCCAACGACGGTTACAGCAATAGAGCCAGGTAGGCAAGGATGCTCGAATTCAAAATCGTTTCGCAATGTCATCGATCCTGAATACAGTCCCTTTGTGGAGTCTATCCTCCCTCGCCGGAATTCCGCTCAAAGCCCGCCCCGGTCGCCGCCCGCGAAACGGGAAAGCGGCCGTGAATCCCGGATCAATTGACGGTGGTCATGCGGTCGAAATCGCCGCGGGCGCAATGCCGAACGTTGGCGAGGGCGGCGAGGGCCATGCGGCGGCAGGCTTCGGCGGTCGAGCTCCCGATGTGGGGGGTGAGGAGTACGTTGCCGAGGGTGCGAAGGTCGTTTTTCGCCGGGATGTAAGGCTCTTGTTTGAAGACGTCGAGCACCGCGCCACCGAGGCGGCCGGTGGACGCGGCCTGGTACACGGCGTCCTCGTCGAGCACGCCGCCGCGGGCGGTGTTGATCAGCCAAGCCCCCGGTTTGAGGCACGCGAGGCGGGCCGCGTCGATGAAGTTCCGGGTTGCCGGAAGGTCCGGGATGTGGAGCGTCACGAAGTCGGCGTCTTTGACCGCTTCGGCAAAGTCGGTGCTGAAACGGTCGTAACACTCCGGGTGTTTCAGCGGCGCGACGTCGAAGCCGGAGACGGTCATCGCGAAGCCGTTGCGGGCAATCCGCGCCACCTTGGTTCCGATATTGCCGCAGCCAATCACCGCCAAGGTCTTCCCCGCGAGTTCGACGCCGACTTGATTGCGCCATTTCCCCTCCTTCATTTCGGCGACGCAGCTTGCGAAACGGCGGGCGGCGAGCAACAGCATTCCCGCCGCGCATTCGGCCACCGAGTCGTCGAGGACGCCGGGGGTATTGGTGCAATAGATTCCCTTGGCCTTGGCCAGGCCCTTGTCGATGCCGTCGTGTCCGACGCCGAAGCGGGCGATCACGCCCCCCGGCGGCAAGGCTTCGTAGAGAGCTCCGGTGTAGCGGTTGACCCCGACGATCACAACCCGGGCCCCTTCGCGCCGGATCGCGGCGGCGAGTCCGGCTTCGTCGCCGGGGGCGGCAATGCAGTGGAAGTCCGGCGCGGCGGCGAAAATCGCCTCGGCCTTGCGGTATTCGAGTTCGGTAACGATGACTTTTTCCATAATCAATGCCAGAGTTGAACGGTTTTTTGATAGATGCCGAGGATGCCGGGGGCGGCCGCGGCCTGACGGGGGACGAACTTTTTGCGTCGTGCTTCAAGATCGACGTTGAGCACGTTGAGCGTCCGGTTGGGGATGTCGAGCTCGATTTCGTCGCCCTCCTCGATCAACGCGATCGGGCCCCCTGCCGCCGCCTCCGGCCTGACGTGGCCGATCGCCGGGCCGCGGGTCGCGCCCGAAAAACGGCCGTCGGTGACCAAGGCGACCGAAGCGATCAAGCGCTCGTCCGACGCGATCGCCTCGGTGGTGTAGAACATCTCCGGCATCCCCGAACCGACCGGGCCGACGTAGCGGATCACCACCACGTCGCCGGGTTTGATCTTCCCCGAAATCACCGC
>CAZRFG010000151.1:0-8480 GCA_964599205.1 uncultured Victivallaceae bacterium | reverse complement strand
GTGAAGCCGTCTTTGGCCAGCGGATGGGCGAAGTAGCTGGGATTGAAGTCGAGACCGACGCCGCGCTCGGAGGCCCAGTCGATGAAGCGGGCAAAAGATTCGACGTCGAGCTCGTTGCGGCTGATTTTCCGGCCGCCGTTCTCGGCGTAGATGGCGTGAAGGTTGAGCCGTTTTTTGCCGGGAATCAGCGACATCGCGAAGTCAAGGTCGGCGCGCAGTTCGTCGCCGTTGCGGGCGCGGCCGGGATAGTTGCCGGTGACCGCCAGCCCGCCGTCGAGGGTGCCGGCGTTTTCAAATCCCGCCACATCATCCCCCTGCCAGCAGTGCATCGAGACGGCGATCCGTGCCAGCCGCTCCAGCGCCTTTTCAACATCCACACCCCAGTTACCGTACTGCTCGACCGCGTTCTTGAAAGTCATGGCAACATCCCTCAATATGGTTTTGGCGAAACTGAACTCATCCCACTATAGCCTGTTTTTTTAGATATGTCAACGAGAAAATACACGAATGAACTTGAAAAATTTTTAATCAGGCTCTATACTTACAAATATCAAAACACTGCAACCGGAAAGGAACCTCATGAAAAAGTCACTTTCACTTTTGCTCGCCGCCGGATTTTCTTTCGGCCTTGCCGCCGAAGTCATTCTCAAGGATGATTTCTCCGCCAATGCTCCCGGCGACAACGTTCCCGCCGGCTGGAAGCGTTACCAGAACGGTCCCAACCAGGGCAAAATCGCCGTCGCCGACCGCGGCGGAGACAAGCGTGAAGTGATTCTCGAAGATTCCTGTCCGCAGAGCGAAAACGGCATCACCCGCACCTTTCCGGCGGTCGGCGGCAAGAAATACCGCGCCGGCATCAAGGCGCGGACAATCGATCCCAACCGCACCGACCTCGCCTATTTCCAGCTCCGGTTTCTGCCCTCCAACAAACTCATCCAGGAGCCGGTGAGCGTATTCAGCAGCGATGAGTACGCGATCAATATGGTCGAGCTCGAAGCGCCGGCCGGCACCACCCATGCCCAGGTCTTCATCTACAGCCACAGCAAGCCGCAGCCGGCGATCGCGATTGCCGAATTCATCCTCGAAGACGCCGATAATGCCTTTGCCGCGCCGACGCCGTGGCCGGGAGAAAATATTCTCCTCATCCGCGATCCCTTCCGCAAAGTCCAGATCGACGACAAGACCGGCGCCCCGGTCAACTGGAGCCGTTACATGCAGGGCCCGCAGAAAGGGGTCATCGCCAAGGTTGACGAGGCCGACGGCGGTTCCGCGCTCAAGCTTTCCGACGCCTTCAACGACAGCGAAATCGGAGTGATGCGCTTCTTCAAGGTCACCCCCGGCATGTATTACCGTGCCAAGGTGTCGGCCAAGGCTTCCGCGCCCGGGTTCCTCCTCCAGATCTCCTTCCCGCCCAATGCCAAGAACTACAAGCAGACCTTTTTCGCCAAGAGCGATGATTACAAGGAGTACGTGGTCGACTATCAGGCGCCGGAAGACGCCAAAAACGGCTATGTCTATATTTATTCGCACAAGGCTCCGGTGAGCGAAGTCTCGGTCCGCGACTTCTCCCTCGAATCGAGCCCGGTTCCGTTCAACTGAACGTCTGAAAGGATAATCGTAAAATGATGAAAAACCTGTTGCTGTCCGCCGCCGCCGGAGCCGCCCTGTCGCTGTCCGGCGCGGAAGTGTTGATCAACGACAACTTCTCCGCCAACGCCGCCGGAGCCACTCCCCCGGCGGGCTGGAACGTCTACGCCAAAATAACCGAGCTCAATACCATCGTCATCAAAGACCTCGGCAACGACAAGCGCGAAGTGACGGTTGTCGACGCCGACGAGCAGGCCGAAATCGGCCTCACCCGGGTCCTGCCCGCCTCCCCCGGCAAATTCTATCGCTTCTCGGCCAAACTCCGCCGCAGCGATGACGCCAACACGACCACTCCGGCAATCCAGATCCGTTTTCTGCCGTCGGGCAAATTCAAGCAGGTCAACACCACCGCCGGAGTCGACAACTGGTCGCCGAACAGCGTCTCGATGCAGGCTCCCGAGGGCACCGAAAAAGTCCAGGTCTTCCTCTATACCTTTAAGCCGACCAAAGCCGCGTACTCGATCGGCGCATTGATGATCGAGGAATCCGGCGCTGATTTCGGCGACAGCCAGCCGTGGCCGCCGGAAACCTCGTTCACCTTTGAAAGCAGCTTCACCGACAGCAAGCTTGACGCCAAAACCAAGCTTCCGGTCAACTGGCGGCTCTACAAACAGGGACCGGACGCCGGGACCATCGACCTGACTGCCGAAGGCGTCAAAATGAGCGACCAGAGCGCCACCAGTGAAATCGGGCTGACCCGTACTTTCGTCGCCCAGCCCGGCAGCTATTTCCGCGCCACCGTGCGGGCCAAGTCGCTTGAGAAAACCGCCGGCGACAGCGGCTTCCTGCTTCAGGTGTCGTTCTGGAAAGCCAAGCTCAACAAGCAGGCCTTCGTCAAGAACACGGCCGATTTCGCCGAATACACCGTGACCGGCCAGATTCCGGCCGACGATCCCAACGGCACGATTTATCTTTATTCCCACAAGACGCCGACCAATACCGTCGTCTTCCAGAATTTCAAGTTTGAAGTAAGCCCGACCCCATTCAACTGATCGGAGAACACCATGCAAAAAATGACTTTGATCCTGGCCGCCGCCGCCGGAGCGCTGACGCTGGCCGCCGCCGAGCCGGTGCTGATTTTTCAGGACGACTTCGAATTTGCCCAGCCGGGCGATGCGCTTCCGGCCGGCCACGCCCGCTTCTTCGGCAGCAAACTCAAGGGTGACGACGCCAAAAACACCCCGACCAAAATCAGCGTGGTCGCGGTCAAGGACGGCAAGGAAGTGATCATCGACGACAACTGCCCGGAGACCGGGCTCGGCATCTGCAAAACTTTTGAAGCCGTCCCCGGCGCGACCTACCGGGCGGTGCTGACCGCCCGCCCGCTCGAGGGGCGCAATCCGGAGGGCTTCTTCATCCAGCTCAACGGCGGCAAAGTGGTCAAATCGGCCCAGATCAAAACTCCCGCCGCCGGAGAAACCTACGCCAACACCGAGGTGGAGCTGACCGTGCCCGCCGACGCCGATAAACTGATGTACTACGCCTACACCAATTACGGCTCCAAGGCGGCGGTGGCGATCAAGGAAATCAAGATTTTCAAAGTTTCCGAACCGGCCCCGCCGAGTGCGGAAGAGAAGAAAGCGGGCTCGCTGCTTTACGACGACTTCGCCGACGCCACCGTCGGCAAAGCGCTGCCGGACAAGTACAAGCTCTTTTTCTCCACCAAACTCAAAGATGAAGCCGCCAAAAATACCGATACCCGGGTTGAGGTGATCGAAGGCGCCAACGGCAAAGAGCTGGTGATCTTCGACAACTGCCCGCAGACCGGGCTCGGTCCCTGCATCGATTTTCCGGCCAAGGCCGGCGAAACCTATCGCGCCACCGTCAAAGCGCGGCCGCTCGACGGCAAGACGCTTGAGGGCGCGGTCGTCCAGCTGACCCCGCTGCCGTCGCAGAAAAGCAAATCGGCCCAGCTCAAAACCCCGGCTCCGGGTGCGACCTACGGCGAAACCTCGGTCACTCACACGGTCGGCGAAAAAGACACCGTGATGCGGCTCTATATCTACAGCAACTACGAAAAATCGCCCGGCGTGGCGATCAAGGAAATCCGGCTTCAGAAAGTCGAATAGTGTCGTTGCCTGTGCTGAAATAACCGCAAAACGCCGGGTGGAATTTCCGGCGTTTTGCTTTTTTGCGATTTTTGTCGTTTTTTCCGGTTGCATTTTGACCCAACACAGGATAATATACATTGTTCACTATATTTAAAACAATTCAGGAGATTGTTGTATGATGCACCGGATCGCCGTTCTCTTGCTGTTTGCCTTCTCCTTCACTCTCGCCGCCGCCCCGGCGGTCGTCCTCGATGAGCAGTTCGCCAACGCCGTTCCCGGCGACAAACAGCTGCCTCCCGGCTGGAGCGCCTACAAGGGCGGCCCCGATCCGACCCCGCTCAAAGTGCTGCGAAGCGGCGAGCGCAAGGTGGTGCTGGTGAGCGATGACAGCGACCAGAGCGAAACCGGCCTCACCCGCCGTCTCGAAGCCGTCGGCGGCAAATTCTATCAGGTGACGGTCGAGACCAAAGAAGTGGTCAACCGCAGCACCGCCGGAGCCTATCTCCAGCTCCGGTTCTATCCCTCCAATGAATTTCGCCAGGTGCCGATCCAGGGCGGCAACCGGCCGACCGTGCTGGCGATGGAAGCGCCGCAGGGGACCAATGCGATGATGGTTTACATCTACAGCCATTTCGGCCCCAAACCGGCGTTCACCGTCGAACGGGTTTTGCTGGAATCGAGCGACCAGGCCTTTGCCCCGCCGCCCGCTCCGGCCAAGCCGGAAACCATCGTCTCCGCGGGCAACCTCGGCAAGCAGAAAATCGAGTCGCGCGATCTCTGTATCGACACCGACTTGGTCAAGAACGGCCAGCCGCAGGCCAAAATCGCGATCGACGCCCGGCACCGGGCGCTGGCCGACCAGATCAACAACGCCATTTTCGCCAAGACCGGAGTCCGGCTGCCGGTGGTCTCCGACGAACCTTACCGCGATCTCAAAACCCTCGACAGCAACCTGATTCTGATCGGCAACCGCGACAGCAACCAGGCGATCGCCAAGCTCTACATGCTCCACTATACCTTGCTCGACGCGGTCAACCCGGGCAAAAGCGGGTTCGAGGTGCGAAGCTTGCACACCCCCTTCGGCAACGGCAAAAATGTGATCTTTGCCGGCGCGAGCGACCCCGCCGGGGAAGCTGCCGCGGTCAAAAAGCTGATTGAGAAGATCAATGCACTGCCCAAGGGCAAAGACCTCAAGCTCGGCTACCTCATTGAGATCAAGCTCGGCGACGGCAAAGTCGTCCCCGACAACGCCGACAAAGCCCGGATCTGGGAAGAGTCCAAGGGGTACGGCTACAAAGGCACCTTCGGCTGGAACCTCCTCAGCAAAAACCTCGCGCTCTTTTACATGACCGGCGACACCAAGTTCGCCGCCGAATTCCTCCGCCTCGCCTTCCCCACTCCCGAAGTGGTCAAGGAACTGGTCAAACGCGACGACGAAGCCTACGAAAAGCCGGAAGACCCGCTGGTCTATCCCTATCACTACCGCAGCATCCAGATGGTGCTCTTCTGGGATCTGGTCGAGGAGCATCCGTTCTTCACCGAAGCGCAACGCCTGGCGGTCGCCCGCAAGATGTATGAACAACTCAACCGCTACGAAACCGGTTCGTGGGGCATTTTCAAACGGATCACCGGTCCTCAGATGTATACCGGCGACCGCCACGCGATCTGGGAAATTTTCGCACTGTACGGCATCGGGCGTTACATCGACACCCATTACCCCTGCGTCGACAGCAAGGAAGCGCTGCGCTGCGCCGAGTGGGGTTTCGCCGCGCTTGACAAGCACATGGCGATGAGCGCGGGTTCGTTCTTCTGGTTCAACACCTTCATGGATCCGGCGATCGGCTACATGACGCTCTCCGACTGCCGCCGCTACGAAAACAAACCGGTGGCGCGCGCCTACGGTGAGGCGCTGATCGGCCTCTCCGACGGCTCCGCCGACTGGTCGACGAGTTCGACCGCGATCGGGATGCTGACCCGGCTGGCCTATTTGAATTCCGACCAGTCCTTTATCGACCAGTTCAAGATGCTCGGCTTTAATGAAAACGAATTCCGGCTCGGCCAGTCGTGGTGGCCGGTCAAACCCTATCCCCGCAATATCTATCAGGAACAGGCGGGCAAATGGTTCAAACCGGCGTTCAAGGCCGAAGAAATGGCCTGTTTCAAGAACAAGCCCGACTCGATCCCCTTTGACCACATCGCCCAGTTCCTGAGCTACCGGCAAAATGCCGACACCTCGGGCGACTTCATGCTGCTCGACACCAAGTACGAATCGGGCCGCAACCCCTTCCACAACTACGCGTTAATCAACTTCCGGCTCAACGGCAAACCGGTGCTGCGCGGCCACCACAACCAGCTGGCGCTCTACTGCAACGGCATCGCCTCTGGACGCGAAAGCTTCTTCACCGACATCGCCGGATTCGGCAAGACCGGTTCGACCGTTTTCGTCGACGGCACGGTGCCGGATTCCAACGACCACGACTGGCGGCGAGTCTGGATTCTCCGCGAAAACAACTTCCTCATCGCGGTGGATGAAGTGGTTCCCCGGCGCGATTTGAGTTCGTCGGTGATCGAGAACCAGTTTGAGACCGTCGCCGGTTCGGCGATGAAGCCCAATGCCCTCGGTGAATTTGAAATCGCCGCCCGCGAAGAAACCAATGCGAAGTCGCCGGAAGTCTACGCCAGCTACACTGAACAGAAACTGGTTGAAGCCGCGATTGCCAAGGAGAAATACTTCTCGAATTTCCTCAACGCCGCCGGGTTCCCGAAACTCAAGCCGGGTGATGTCGTGGAAATCCCCTTTACCCTCGACCAGCCGCGCAAAGCGCGGGTGGTGCTGACTCTGGTCGGTCACAACGCCGGTCGTGGCAACGTTGAAATTTCGCTTGACGGCAAAGTGATCGTCCCCAAACTCAACCATCTGACGACTGACTACGAGCTTCAGAAGACCGACCTCGGCGTCTTTGACCTTGCCAAGGGCGAGCACCGGGTCGCGGTTCGCGCGCTCGACAAGCCGGCGGGCGGCGATTTGATGATTTCGCTCGGCAACTTCACCGTGACCGCGCCGGATTACAAGCCGCAGGCGGCGGGCTTCGTCCTGACCTCCTCGGAACCGGCCAAGCTGGAGCAGGCCCGGGTGACCGGCTCCTCGGGCTCAAGCGGGATGGCCAACAAATTCGTGCTGATCCGCCCGGCCAAAGCGGGCGAAAAAATCCGCATCGTCTCCGCCCTCCGTCCCGGCAAATCCGGGGAAAGCGCCAGTTCGGCGCGCGAGGGCGACAAAGTCGCGCTGCGGCTGCCGCAGCCGGCGATCCTGAGTTTCGAAGCCGACGGCGGCTTGAAGCTCACCGAGAGCAACCACCTCTGGGGTCGGAACATCCGGAGCGTCCCCGGTCTTTTTGACGCGGCCGGTCCGGTCACCTTTGACTACGACGGTGAAACCGGCAAACTGGTGATCCTCCATCCCGACGGCAAGACCGAGGAGCTGGACAAAAAAGGCTATCGGCTCCCGACCGCGGCCGAACTGGAAAAAGAGGTCGCCCGGATCATCGCCGCGCGTCCTTCGGCGCCGAGCGAAAAGATTGACGCCGCCGAGCTGAAGACGGCGTGGACCGCTTCCGCCGGGAATTACGTCAGCGAACTGGAGGCGGTACAGATCGGCGGCAAGCCGTATTCGCTCACCGTCGCCGGCAACCGGGCGCTGCTGCTTTCGCCCGACGGCAAGACGGTCCGCGAATTTCCGGCCGCCGCCGCGGTCGGGGCGGCGCTCTACTGGCCGGAGGCGAATCTGATCGTCCTCGGCAGCAAGGATGAAAAAGTGATCGCTTACACTCCGGAAGGAGTCAAAAAGTGGGAATTCACCTCGGAAATGGACAAGGAGCTGGTGGAAAGCGGCAAATTCTACTGGTTTAAAGACCCCTATCCGGGGATTCACATGCTCAAGACCGCCACGCTTGATGCCAAGAGCCTGCTTTTCGTCGGCAGTGCGGGAACGATGGAAGTGCTGAACGATCAGGGGAAACTCCTGAGCCGCAGCTGGCAGACCTGGGGCCCGGTGTCGGCTGCGGAGTTTGTGCCCGCGTCCGGCGGCCGTCCGGCGGAGCTTTTGACTTACCGTTTCTTCGGCGGCGACCCGGTGGTATTCGGTATGATCGGCGACGGCAAGGGCGGGGTCAAACAGCTGTCGCGCGGAATGTCGACCGATCTCGGCGGCGGCTCGATGGGCCGGTTCGGCTTCAGCATGATCGGCCGCTTCGGAATGAAGGCGGTGGATTTCGGCAAGGACAAGGGGCTGCTGCTGGTGACCGACTACAACGGGGCTCACAACCGGCTGAACTTGCGTTCGCTTGACGGGAAAATTCTGAAGGAAGCCGATTTGGGGCCGGGTTTTGTCGCGGCGGGGATCGGAGCGGTGAATTACGGCAAGGGAACGTTGATTTCGCGCAACATTCGCGGGCTGGAGATTATCAATGCTCCGGGTAGCGGCAAGGAAATCGTGATTGCATTCAACCGCAAATTTGCGGCGGGCTTCAATGACGAGCTGGAATGCAAATGGATGACTTCGTTGCCGGACAATCCGTCGATTTTGCTGGCGGTGCCGGGGAAAGCGGGCGACCGGCTGGTGGTCGGGCTGTTTGACGGGCAGGTGCTCTTGCTGGATAACGCGGGCAAGATCGTCGGCCGGAGCAAGGTCAACGGGACGCCGGTGGCGATGACGGTGACGGACGGCAAGCTGGTGGTCGGCACCGACAAGGGCGAACTCAAAGCGCTCGACCTGTAAAAAAA
>CAZRFG010000150.1:0-8490 GCA_964599205.1 uncultured Victivallaceae bacterium | reverse complement strand
GATCAGCAAGCGGTCGCCGTCGCGGCGGCAAGGCGAACTCCAGATGGTCTCGTCGCTCTCCTCAACGATCAGCTTTCCGGCAGCAAGGTCAAGCTCAAGGTAGGGCCGGTTGAAGCCGGTTCCGCCGTTGAAGCGTGAGGCTTGTCCTCGCGTGAAAACCCCGCTCAGCTGCGAATCCTCGACCACCGCCGCCGTGCGGCAGCCGGCGAGCGCGCAAATCCACGCCGTCGCCATCACCATCAACCATCGCATTTTCATTCGTCGGTACCTCCGGCGATAGTATAACCCGGTTTGCCGCCGAAAGCAACCGGCGGCGGCAAAAAAATCCGGATACCGGGTTTGACTCCGGTATCCGGTGCGTTCGTGATTCGAACTTGAGGTTAATATCCGACGAAGACCGGGCGACAGGGGAGCGGCCGCGCCACCACGGGGGCCACCATGTAGGGGCTGTAGACCACCGGCGCGGGGGCGACGTAGACCGGGGCCGGGGCGACGTAAACCGGGGCGGGAGCCGCGTAGACCGGCGCGGGAGCCGCGTAGACCGGGGCGGGGGCGGCATAGACCGGCGCACTCACCACCGCCGGGGCGGCCACCACCACCGGAGCCGGGTTGACGATGCTGACCGCCGCGGCGGTCAGGTTGACGATTCCGGCCGCCAGCGCCAGGCCGGACATCCGGTTGTCCCAGCCGCCGCAGTAGCGCGGTCCGTAAACGGGGCCGGGCCCCCAGCCGCCGCGGCCGCCGCCGTGATAGCCGCCAGGTCCGCCGCCGTGATAACCGCCGGGCCCGCCGCCGCGTCCGCCGGGGCCGCCCGCCATCGCCGCGAAACCGAAACCGAGGATCAGTAACATTGCAACTGTCTTTTTCATCATGGATCTCCTTTCACCGATCCCCCGCGGGGGATGATTCGAGCGGATGGCGGAAAGTCGTTCCGGCATCCGATTTCATGGTTTCAAAATCATGGCTCAACGCCGCCGCCCGCCGCCGGTAGATCGCGTCGAGCCGGCTCATCTCCGGCACTTCGACCGTCAGCTGGCGGCAGACCGCCACCGGTACGACTTCGCGCCGGGGCGCTCCGGCCGGGTTGAGATGCGGCCAGGCGAGTACCGAGAGCAGCACCAGAATGATCAGAAAGTAAATCGTGTTCCACATCGCCTGCTCCGTTTTTCCTGCCGCATCGCACCCCGCGATCCGGTTTTCATCTATATATCCGAGCCGATCGCGCGAATCTGTCAGCAAATGCAAAAAAAAATGCCGGGGACAACCCCGGCATCGGCAAACGAGCTCAGTAGCGCCGGTAGACCGGCCGCACCGGCACCGGCCGCACCACCGCCGGGCCGACCACGTAGGGCGAATAGACCACCGGGGCGGGAGCCACCACCACCGGCTGCTGGACGATCACCGGGGGCTGGACCACCAACGGCGGTTGGACGATCACCGGCTGCTGCACCACCACCGGGGCAGGGGCGGCGACGACCGCGGGCTGCTGGATCACCACCTGCTGGACCGCAACCGGCTGCTGGACCACCACCGGGGCGGGGGCGGCGACCACCACCGGGCGGGGGTTGATGATATCGACCGTCGCCGCGGTCAGGTTGACGATCCCGGCGGCCAGCGCCAGGCCGGACATCCGGCTGTCGCAATACCCCGGCCCGCCGCGGTAATAGCGGGGCGGCGGCGGGCCGCCCGCCGTCGCGGCGAGCACACTGCCGAGCAGGACCAACATCAGAATGCACTTCTTCATTTTATCACTCCTTGGGCCCTCTCCGGGGCCGGTTGTTATTGTCATCATTCATTCGCGCCGAGGATCCGGCAGGCGCCCGACCCGATCCGGAACCGGGCTTGCACCCGGCCGCCGGAAATGGCGAAAAACTCCGGCTCAAGGCCGCCGAGCTGCAGCCGTTGACCGGGTTTGAGCTTGAAATATTGCGCCAGCGCCTTGATCGCCAGCCGTCCCGCTTCGGCGCGGTCGGCGCGGCGGTTTTCGGCGTCCGGCAATGCCCGCTGCGGGGCGAAGCGGCAGTCGATCACCAGGAGTTCGCCGACGGCAGCGATCCGCACTTCGGCGGCGGCGGGGGCGCTGAAGTGAAAAGACGCCTCCTCCCCGGCGGCGCGGCCGCTCATCGCCAGCAGCGCCGTCGCGGCAAAGGCGAGGCGGAGAAAAGCGGGAAACATATTACGGCGCTTTGCTAAGATCCGGGGCGATTACGGTTTTGTCGGAGACCGGGGCGTTCGGCGCGGCGGGCGCGACGGCGGCGGGCGAAACCGTCGGCGTAGCGGGAGTTTTGAGCGCTTCCGCCTTGGGGGCTTCGACCGCGGCGGGCGCGGTGGCGGCGGCTTCGGCCGGGGTTGCGGCGGCGGCCGGGTTGGGGGCGGGCGCGCCGACGGTTTTGCGCAGCGCGACGCACTTGGCGGGCTCCCAGCTGTAGACCGCGATCAAACTTCCCTCTTCGCGGCGCTCGCCCTCTTTCTCCAGTCCGCCCTGGATCGACTCGGTGATGCTGTTGAGGAGTTCCTGATTTTCGCTCAGGCGGGCGATCTTCTCGGTCGAAGTTCCGGCGGCCTCGCCGGAGGCGACGCCCTCGACCAGCTTGGCTTCGCGGGTTTTGGCGTCGAAACTCGCGCCGACCGAGCTGCCGAGATAGTCGGAGAAGCTCTTGCGGACTTCGAGCAGCGCGTCGCGCCGGGCTTTGCGCAAGGCTTCGGGGGCGTTGAGGCTGCGGGAGATCGGGGCGGAGCCGACGATGTAGACGACTTTGAGCTCCCCGGTGGCCGGGTCGACCACCGCCTTGCACCCTTCGCCAAGGTCGAAGAGCTGTTTGATGATTTCGGCTTTGGGGTCTTTTTCCCCGGCCGCGAAAACCGGCGCGACGCCGGCCAGGATGGCGGCGGCGAGGCCGCCGAGCAATGCTTTATGCCAATTCATAGTGTCCTCCTCAGGGCTGGAAATTCATTTCAATCCGGTTGGCCGAAACCGAGGTCGTGGCCGGAATCCGTTCTTTGGCGGCGATCACGCGATCCATCGCGGCGCGGAGGCGGCTCTCGAGCTCCGCCGAAGTGCCGCTGTAGTAAACCGTCAGCACCGCTTGTCTGGCGGCGGCATTGAGCCGGAGTTCGGGTTGCGACGCGCCCGGCAGCGCGTCGAGCGCGGCGCTGATCAGATTGAGCTCGGCGGCGCGATCCGTCCGGTAGTTGCCGAAGGCGATTTCAAAGGGGCGGCCGCTCTGCGCCTGCTTTCCGAGCAGCCGGTCGAAGTCGCGGTGAAGCGGCTCTTTGAGTTCGGCGAAGGCCTTCTCGGCGGCGATCTCCTTCTGGCGGTCGCCCGAGGAGTAAAAGACCGACGATTGCGACGGATCGTTTTTCAGCGCCAGCACTTCGCGGTTGTTGCGGGCGTCGAACACCCGGACCCACATACTCAGCTGGACTCCGTCGAGTCCCGACGCCGGATGCTTGACCGGCCGGAAGTTCGACATCACGTCGATCACGTAATCCGCTTCCGGTGCCGCCGGCACCACCCGCAGCCCGAGTCCGGTGAAAAACTGGACGAAACTCATGTACAGCGTCTGGCTCTCGGCCCGGACGTAAAAGCCGGGGTCGCCGAGCGTCGCCGCCAGCGCCGAATAGTCGGCCTGGAGTTTGTCCTTGCTCACGGTGGCGACGATCACGACTTTGTGGCCGCCGGGGATGGCGGCGTCCTCAAGCACCCGGTAGCTCTCGATGAAGCCGGCGGCGGCGGCGAAAATGCTCGCTTTGACCTGGTCGTCGTCGATCCGGGTGGATCCGGCGACCGAAGTGCCCAGCACCTGTTCGACCGCCGAACGCCGGGCGGCGGCGAGCGCCGCTTCGCGGGCGGCGGCGGGGTCGTTGAGCGAGCTCCCGATGCCGGCGGCGATCACGGTGTCGGGAGAGAGCTCGGTCATCGCCTGCGCCATCACTCCCGCGGCGTCGGCGAGTTTCTGCGAAAAGAAGGCGATCACCACCAGCGTGTCGCCTTTGCGCTCGGTCCGGTACAAGGTTACTCCCCGGAGCAGCTGCCGGGCGTCGATTTTGATCAATTCGCGGGTGTGTTCGCGGATGGCGGTCTCCTCCTCGCGGTTTTTGACCGCCGTGGTGGTCTCCCGGGTCTGTTCGGTCGAGGCGGCGACGCTGCTCTGGATGAATTCGGCGACGGTCCGGCGGGCGCGGCTGAGGCCGAGTTCGCGGGCGGCGTTTTCGCCGGGGCTGGCGGTCAGCGGCACCTCCTCAATGAGGATCATGTAAAGGCCGGTTTCCGGGCTCTCCCCGACCAGTTGCGGCTTGCCGGCGCGCTGCATTTGAGCGATTTCCGGCTCGAGGTCAAGCGCGGAGAGCGGATGCGGCCCGAGGGCGAAGAGGAGGGCGAGAGCAATGGTCGGGAGGATTTTTTTCATTTCTGGCGCAAACTTTCGTCAAAACTGTCTTTGTAGGCGTTTTCCCATTCCGGCGGAATCGCCATGCCGTGGCTGACCGCGTAGAGTTCGTTGTTTTTGAGCCAGTTGCGGTCGCGCCGGATTTCGTCGATGATGGCGCGGGCGTCCTTGTCGTCGGTGTTCCAGCGCCAGACCTTGAGGTTGCTGGTGTCGGAGGCGGGGGCGGCTTCGGCGACCGCGACCGGGATGTCGACGCCGCTCACCGAGGCGTAGACCACCATCTGCATCTTGCCCGCCACGCCCTGCTCGAAGCCCTTGTCGAGGGTCATCCGGTCACCCAGGAGGCCGGTGATTTTGCCCCCCACCGGGTAGTAGTTGCCGAGCTTGTTGGCGGCGACCGCGAGCGCCTTCATCGCGGCCTGGTTGATCGCCTGTTCCTCCTTGGCGGCGTCGTAGCCGCCGGAGAAGCGGCCGCCGATGGTGATTACGCTGCGGGTGGTGCGGCCCTTGGCCTTTTCGGCGAACTTGACTTCGCCGGTCTTGAGGTCTTCGCAGTTGAAGTCGCACTCGACTTCGTAGATCAGCAGCGAATCGTTGTAGCGGTCCTGTTTTTCGCGGGTCACGGTGACCGAGGCGGTCAGCACCAGGTCGAGCGCGCGGCGGTTGATTTCGGCCGGCATTTTGGCGCCGCCGACGTCGGCGAGCGATTCAAAAAAGGTCACCCCGTTGCGGTTGTGGGCGGAGAATACCGAGAAGCGTTTGAGCTTGGCCATCTCGGTCTGCAGCCGGGTGCTGAGGGTCCGGCTGATTTCGGGCGAAATGTCGTTGGTTTTGAGATCGGGCTTGTTGACCGCCACCCCGAGGAGAAGCTTGCGGTAGTTCTCCTTGTTGTAGTTGGCGGGAAGCTTGATCTCGCCTTTTTTGAGACTGTCGCGCCCGTAGGTGGCGAGATCGGGCTCAAGCTGGAGATCTTCCTGGGCGCAACCGGCGAGCAGCACGGCGAGCGCGGCGACGGCGAAATGACGATACGACTTCATGTTTTTTCCTCAAGGTGACGCCGGAACGGGTTCCGAGCGCGGAATTTCCTGGTTCATGGAATAGAAACGCTGCAAATAGTTGAGCGCTTTGATCGAGTCTCCGGTCTGGTCGGCGACTTTCATCACCGCGACCGCTTTGCGGACGGTGGTGGCGTCGAGGGTGCGAAAGGTGCTCCCGATCTGGGCCGCGCCGACCGAGGCGGAGGCGGTCGAGGCGAGTAAGTCCTTGATCTCGGTGAGTTTCTTCGCCGGGTCCTGGGCTTCGACCGACTTGATTCCCTTTTCGACGTCCTCCCACTCTTTTTTGCCTTCGGGAGTTTTCATATACTCCTCTTTGACCGCCTTGACGGCGTCGGCCTTGGGGAGATTCTCCTCGGTCACTTTGTAATCCACCGCGCCGCAGAAACGGCGGTAATTGGGATTGGTGGCGGCGAGATAATCGTCGAGCAGTTTATTGGTTTTTTCGTGCAATTTGGCCGAGGTGGCGGCGATCGCATCGATCGACTGGTCGCCGCAGGAGACGGTTTGCGTCGCTTTGCGGTTCTTGATATAATCTTCGTACGACGCATTGACCTCGGCGGCCGTCCGGCAGCCGGTGAGCAGCGCGGCCGCAAGGGCGGCGGCGAAGAAGATGATCCACGCCCGTTTCATGATTTGCCATATCCTTATTTGACCGAAAAATTGACCAGCGGGAAAACCGGCAGGAAGCCGTTCTCGTTGAAGTTGAGGAACCCGAACTGAACCGCGTCGGGACTGGCGTTGACCAGCCCGAACTGGAGCGACCCGTTGAGGTTGGTCATCCCGAACTGAACCGTGCTCGAATACTGGTCGCGCACCTGGTTGACGAGGAGACTCGCCTGCATCCCGTCGACCCACGACGACTGGTTGAAGAGCACCGAGGTCTGCAGCCCGGTGACGTCGCGGCTGGACGCGCTGAGGAGCGCGAGCTCCCATCCCCAGACCGAAGCGTCGCCACCGGAGGCGGGCACCCCGAGCTTGAGGCCGGAGACGTCGTAATTGGTATAATTGGGCACCCCGGGCCAGACTGCGAATTGGAACGCGTCCGCGGCGGTGCATGCGGCCGCCAGCGCGAGGCAAAGTCCGGCAAAAATGGTTTTGAGTTTCATCTGCAATGGTTTCCTTGGTAATGATCTTTACTCTATATCCCGACCGGAATCCGGCAATCTGTCACCGGAAACGGATTATTTTCGCAATTTTTCCTGACTGCGCTCGAAATCCGAACGCAATTTGGCGACCGCGTCGTCGAAACTGCGGGCGGCGGTATGTTCGGCGGTGGCGCCGGCGGTCGCGGCGGCGACGGGTTCGGCGGCATCGGCGACGGCGACCGGCGCGGGCGGCGGATCGTCGTCGTCACCGGAGAAGTGGCGGATCACACCGACGATCAAGCCGACCAGCAGCAGCGTCACCGCGGCGGCGACCCAGACCGCCCGCCGCGAGGGGGTGGCGTGAATCACTCTGGCCTTCGGCTCCGGAGCCGGGACTGCGGCGGCGGGATCGAGCGCGCGCCGGAACGCGGCGGCGTCGGCGAGATAGGGGGCCTGACAGGCGGCCAGCGTCGCCGCGATCAAGCTGGCGTTTTCGAGGAACGGCAGCTCGGCGGGGTAGTCCGGGAAGTCGCCGGACGCGTTGCCGGTGAGGGCGCAGTAGAGCACTTTGCCGAGGGCGTAGAAGTCGTCGGATTCGGCGGCCGGGCGTTTGCCCCGGATCACTTCGTCGGGGAGGAAGCCGAAGGTGCCGGCGACGCTGACGTTGTCGCGCCCGGTCAGCAAGCCGAGGTCGCCGAGCACGGCGCGGCCGTTGATCCAGAGGATGTTGTCGGGCTTGATGTCGCGGTGGATGAGGCCGTGGCGGTGGAGGCAGTCGATCGCGTCGAGCAGTTCCGCGGCGATGGCGCGGAGTTCGTCCGCCGCGATGCGGTGTTCGCGGTTGATGCGGTGGGCGAGGGTCTTCGGCGTGTAGTCGCCTTCGCCGGGCGTGAGGTTGTCGGCGGCGTCCATCACGTAATAGACGGCGTCGTCGGTGCGGGCGATGTGATGGATCGCGAGCAAATTGGGATGGGCGCAGTCCTTGTAGCGGATCAGCGCTTTTTGCTCGCGTTCCCAGGAGTTCCCGATCATCGGGATCACCTTGAGCGCGAAAACCTTGCCGGTGACCAGATTGGACGCGAGGTAAACCGTGCCGTAGGCCCCCGAGCCGCAGCAGCGGTCGAGCCGGTAGCCGCCGAGTTCGAGTCCGACTTCATACTTCATGACCGGGCCCTCCTTTGGTTTCGCCGGCTTTGAGTTCGTCGACGATGGTGCGCAGGTGCTTGAGGCAGCGGCTTTTGGCGAGATAAATCTGGTTGGCGGTTAAACTGAGTCCGGCGGCGACTTCTTCGAGCGGCCGGTTCTGCACCGCAAAGAGCTGATAGGCGAGGAAGGTGCGGGCGTCGACCTTGGCCTTGAGCCGGGTTTCGGCCTCTTCGAGCATCAGTTTCTGCCACTCCTCTTCGAAGCGCTGTTCGAAGCCGTCGTCGACGGGCATGGTGTTTTCGAGTTCGGGTTCATTGAGCGGCAGGTGATTTTTGCGGCTTTTGAGGGTGTCGAAAATCTTGCCGGTGACGATTTTCCCGAGGTAGGTGCGGAAGCGGGCGATGCTGGGGTCAAAGACGAAGGTGGTGGCGTTCTTGAAGAACCGGATCATCACTTCCTGCATCAGGTCTTCGCACTCGGCGTCGGAGAGCCCCTTGAACTTGCCGGCGGCGCAGACAATACCCCGGTAGCGGCGATAGAATTCGTCCCAGGAGATGGCGTCGCCGCTCTGCAATTTTCCCAAAAGGGTTTTCGATGTTGTCGGATATTTCATCGGCCGACCCCCGCAATTCTTTCATGGGAGCCGGTTTCAAACATGTTTTCGGAACGACCGGAACGGACTTTCGAAATCGGCTCATTGACTATAAAATAGCGCGGGAACCTGAAATCTTCAAGTTCCCGCGTCACACAGGATAACGCACCGAATCCCGAAAACAGTGTATCCGATTCGAAAAAAAATGCAATTTTCAGCGG
>CAZRFG010000149.1:0-8533 GCA_964599205.1 uncultured Victivallaceae bacterium | reverse complement strand
CCGCGAAGTAGGCGAACGAGCCGGAAAGGGGCGTCTCCCGTGCTTCATGCGGTCGGGATGCGGGTTTATTCCGGTTTTTCCCGATCATCCGGCTTGTTTCGGGCGCGCAGCGCTTGGACTTTTGCGCGGCCGTAAAAAAGCCAGAATGCGGTCCAGATTGTGAGCGCGGGATAGTTCCAGTTGTCGAAGAGGTGACCCACGGAAAATCCTTCATTGAGGAGCATCGCCCAGGCGGCGAAAAGCACCGAGGCCAGCGCCCCCGAGGCGATTGCGCCGGGGCGCGACTGGGTGTAAACGCTGACGAGCCCGGTCACAATGATCAGGATCAAGAGCAATGTTGCAAGTGTGGTCATGGCCTTATCTATACCATCGAAATCACTCGTCCGCAAATCGGGAACGGCAATATTCCGGTCATTTCGGAGGCAATCGCTTCATTTCCCGATCATGAGCCCCCGGCGCGATCAATCCGTTTCCGGCGTGTATTTGATATCGGGAAAGGTCACGGTGAAGCAGCAGCCTTTGCCGGTTTCGCTTTGGAGCTCGATGACGCCGTCCATCAGTTTGACCAGCTGCATCGTGATGTAAAGGCCGAGACCGGTGCCGCTGCCTGAACCGGCGTGCCGGTGATCCCGGACGAAGGGATCGAAAATCTTCCGCCGGTACTTTCGCGAGATCCCCGGCCCGTTGTCGATGACGTTGAGTACCAGGCGGCCACCGGTACGGTCGGCGGCCTGGAACGAGCCCCGCAGCAGGATGTCGCCGCGATCGGAAAATTTGATCGCATTGCCGAGCAGATTGACAAGAATCCGGCGGATCAGTTCCGGATCGAGTTCGAGCTGCGGCAGGCGGTCGGGGAAATCAATTTCGAGCCGGAGGTTCTTTTCCTGCAGGAGCGGACCGAGCAGAACCGGGAGCTCCCGGACGAGGGCGGCGAGGTCGGTCGGCCGGCGGCGGCACTGCATCTGGCCGGCGTTGAGCTTGGCGCAGTCCAGCATGCGGTTGACCATATCGAGCAGGGTGTGGGCGGAGAGGCCGATATTGCGGGCGAACTGCTGTTGCTCTTCGCGTTCGACGCCGCCGGACTGGAGTAATTCGGCGAAGCCGAGGATCGCGTTAAGCGGGGTTTTGAGTTCGTGCCCGAGCGAGGCATAGAACATGATCAGCTTTTCATTCCTCCGGCGCAGTTTCCGCTCGCGCCGGAGGCACCAGCCAAGGCCGCCGACCGTCATCAACACTCCCGAAGCGGCCAATATTTTCCAGCTCATATTGTCCTTTCCGCCGCATAAAAGAGCGGCTTCGGCTTGCCGTTCCGAGAAGGCCCGCCAGAGCCTGCACCCATACAACAAGCACAAAGCCGCAAAGCAGTGCTTGCATAATGGGCGCGTATTTCGGTCTCAAACTGGCGGTTTTCTCGGATACGCTTCGCACCGGGGAACTCCCCGGCACTATGTCAAGTCGAGATTGGTTTAATATTGCTTCTGCTTAGAATCTCCGTTTCTCAATCGGTTGAATGGTTCCTTACCACCTTACAGTACTCTCGTTTGCCGGCGATGCAAATGCGGCGGGCGAAAATGTCCGCTCAATCTTTGCGGAATCACGTTTTCAGCTCAACCGAATATCAGCGGCGACGATCATTTCGTAACTGACCAGCATGGTTGCGGGCCCGGGCAGATCGGCGCGGACGGCGGCTTCGAATTCGGCGATCAGGGGCGCAAGTTCGGCGATCCCGTTTTTCCGCAGCGTCTGGACGTCGCCCTGCGACATCGCAATGCCGATGAACCGCCTGGCGTCGCAGGGCTCCTCGTGGTCGAAATAGATCTTCCGGCAGTACCCGAAGCGGCCGCTGTCGGCGATATTGTTGAAGTGGGCGGACTTCGGCCACTTCGGCACCACCGGGAGCTGTTCGCGGTAGCGGTCGCAGAGTTCGCTCACCCCGGCTTCGAAACGGCGGTACGACAGTTCCGCCCTGATCCCGACGGTGACCGGCCAGACGCAGTCGTAAACCGCGAAAAGCCCGCCGGGCCGGAGAATCCGGGCGACTTCGGCGATCGTCGCCGCGGGTTCCATCCAGTGAAACGACTGCGAACAGCTGACGATGTCCGCCGAGTGGCCGGAGAGTCCGGTGGCATAGGAACTCCCGGCGCGGAAAGATGCGCCCGGCACTTCGCGCGCAGCGGTGCCGCGCATGTCGTCATTGGGCTCGATCCCGATCACCTCATCGGCGAAGGGAAGCCAGATCGAACTGGAAAGTCCGGTTCCGCAGCCGATATCGACAACCATTCCGGCTCGTTCTTTTTGCAGCAGTTTGAGGAGAATCCGGCAAACCTTTTCCGGCGGCAGCGGCCGCATGTCATGATACAACTTGCTGAATCCCGTGAACCTGCTGGTCACTATTTCCGGCATCTTCCGATCCTTTCTTTGATGGGGTAACGCATGCCATACCGCCGCCCGGCATCGTCAACAAATGATCGACTCCTCACTCCTTGGCCGCCATGCGGACGTACCAGGCGAGGGGGTAGTCGACGGTTTTGAGGATGTTGAGCCCGGCGGTCGACCGGGTGGCCAGCAGCAGCCGGTAGGGTTGCGCCAGCACCGCGTAGCTTTTGGAGTAGTAGAGGACTTTGGTGAAGGGCGGCAGCTTGAGCTCGGTCAGTTCGTCGTTTTCGAGGTTGAAGACGTAGGCGAGCTTCGAACTCGCGTCGTCGGCCTCGTTCTGGAAGACCAGGTAACTTTTGAAAATCCGGGTGTCGACGTAGGTGTTGTCCAGCTCGAAATAACGCCAGCGGTTGCTGTCCTTGTCCCACGCCACGATTTTCTTTGACGCTTTCTGAGTCGAAGCCAGCACCACCGAATGACGGCGGTTGAGGAGGAGGATCCAGGTGCCGTCGTAATCCTTGAGATACTCTTTGACGAAGTCCGCCGGGATACTGAAGTGCGGCGTGTAGGCTTGAAAACCGGTGCCGGTGAAGTTGACCTTGCCGTCGGGGTTGATTTTGATCCCCACGTTTTCGGCGCAGTCGAGGTAATCCGGCACTTTGACCTCGCGGGTGGTGCGGTCGTCCATGTTGTAGGCTTCCAGCCGGGGCGGATTGCGCGAGGTGAGAAAGAGCAGCAGATTGCCGTCCGCTTTGCTGATTCCCCGGATGTTGGCGCTGTCGAGGCGGTGAATCCGGAAGTCGTTCTCAAGCGAAACGAAGTTGATCGAGTTGAGGTTGAAGTCGGCGTCGTAATTGCCCCACGCGAAAATTTTCTGCATGTCGATCTGCTTCTGATAGTCCGGCGCTCCGTCGAGCGGGGCGAAGAGTTTCCGCTCATAGCTGCAATCGACCGCGGGAAGATCGATGACGAAGCGGAAGCGGTCGACATACACCCCCGCCGCCAGCGTTTTCCCGCTGTTGAAGAGCTCGATATCCTCCGGCAGGTGCGCCAGCAGCCGCACCGTGTATTCGACGGCCCCGGCTGCCGGAGCCAGCCAGAGGAGGCCGAGACACAGCGCCGGCAACCAAATTTTTCCGATCATGGTTTCACCTCGGAGGCGACGCGTTCGACGTAGTTGATGCCGATATTGTTTTTAGGGTTGAATTTCCACTGCTTGGTCATGTTGTCCCAGACGCAGAAGTTGCCGGAGGACGCGCCGTTGTAGCGCTTGAGGGCCACCGCGTGTTCGATCCGGCGGCCGGTGCCTTCGGCGAAGGTGACGCCGCCGCAGGTGACTTGCGGCACCGGCATCGAAAACCCTTCGTCAAGCATCTGCTGGCGCTGTTTCTCCATCCAGCGGTCGGCGTAACTCTGGGCGGCTTCGAGCTGGCGCGCGCCCTCGGCGCAGTTGGCTTTCCAGCTCCACAACTGCTGTTCGGTGGGTTTGGGATTGGTCAGCTGGTAGATGCCGAAGCCGCCGTCGCGGCTGGCATTGGGGGTGTACTGCACATCGACTCCGCCGTGATGGAGGCGTTCGCTCTCGTTGAACTGCTTCATCACCGGCGCGGCGGCGGAGCCGGACTCGTGGATGGCGACATAGGGCGCGTACCACAACGGCGAAATGGCGCCGATATAGCGCCCCGCCGCCTCTTTTGCCGGGTTGAGGCCGCGGATGAAAAAGTCGGCCCGCCGCTCAAGATCGCGGTAGCGAAAACTCAACGTCGCGCGTCCGCCCCGGAAATCCGGGCCCATCGCGCCGGTGATGTGCCATGCCGTGTCGGCCTTGACCCGGCCGCGGTAGGTGCTGACTTCGTCGCGGTGGTTGGTGCGAAAATGGATGGTGAGGGTATAATCGACCTCACCCGGCAGCATTGGCGTCAGGCGCGCCCGCATCTCCGGCATCGCGCAGTCGGCGGTGATAAAGGCGACGCGGTCGTCCGCGGCCGGAATCGCCAGGAGGTCGAATTCGCCGACCGTCAACGACAGTCCGACGAGGTAGAGTTCCAGCGTCGCGCGTCCGCCGCCGCCGGGCCGGACCGCGGAGATGCGATAGATGCCGGGCGGCGGATTCCAGTCGCAGCCTTTGCCGACAGTGACCGCGCCCGCCCTTTCGAGCGCGGGCCCGACCCAGGGGGATTGCCGTTCTATTGGTTCGATTTTCCAGTCGGCGGTCTCGGCTTTGCCGTTTTCGACGGCGACGAGGCGGCGGATGCCGTCATCATGGGCGATCCCCGCAACCGGCGGCGAGTCGGAAAAACGGGCATGACTGCCCTCGACGACGATTTCCAGGGCATACAGCCCCGAACTTGACAAAAAAAGCGCGGCCAGAATGATCGCAGTCTTCATAAAAACTCTGTAACTGGTCCTGATCTCGATACACCCGGACCGCAGCCGGTCCGCCCCGTCGTTACCATACTGTTCCCGCGCTTAATTTGCAAGCCCGGAGCCCGCCTCCGTCTTTAAAATCAAACGCGCCGGTGGACGGCATTACCTTACGTCAACACCGGATCATGGACAACTTCAGTTGCCGCTTTGACGCCAACCGTTCTGGAAAATTCCGGAAATGAGGTGTATATTGACCGGATGTGCATCCGGCACCGGGCCGGTGCATTCGATTTTCGTTTG
This sequence comes from uncultured Victivallaceae bacterium, assembly GCA_964599205.1. GTDB lineage: Bacteria > Verrucomicrobiota > Lentisphaeria > Victivallales > Victivallaceae > JAVBUI01. The sequence goes on along the minus strand of CAZRFG010000149.1, from coordinate 3,490 downwards.
AGACTTCTGAAGTGATGAGATCATGAAAAAAAACAGTAATTTCCTGCTCGTGTTGATTTTGGTCGCGGTAGTCCTGGGGATTTCCGCCGGGCTTTTCTTCGGGGAGCGCTGCCGGCATCTGGAGATCATCGGGAACGCCTTTATCGCGATCATGCAGATCAGCGTCCTGCCGTACATCCTGGTGTCGCTGATTCAGAGCATCGGCAGTCTCGAACCCCGGCAGGCCCGTTCGGTGGCGAAGCGCGGAATTTTCATGCTCCTGGTGATGTGGGGCATTGTATTTTGCCTGATGACCCTGATGCCGTTCTGCTTTCCCTCCTGGGAGTCCGCGTCGTTTTTCAGTCCCGGCCTCCTGGATGCCGGGGGGAGTGTGGATTACATCCGGCTCTTCATTCCGGCGAACCCGTTCAACGCGCTGGCCAACAACGTGGTTCCGGCGGTCACGATTTTCAGCATCCTGTGCGGAATCGTGCTGATGGAAGTACCGAAAAAGCAGAACCTCCTCGACCTGCTGGAGGTGACGAGCGATGTGCTTTCGCGGCTGACGCTGTTTCTGGTACGCCTTTCGCCGATCGGGATTTTCGCGCTGGTGGCCAACGCCGCCGGCACCATGTATCCCTCCGAGATCGGGCGGATGCAAATTTACCTGATCACCTATCTGGTCATGGGTGGTCTGCTGTGCTTTCTGATCCTTCCCCTGACGCTTACCGCGTTCACCCGGTTCCACTATCTGGAGAGCCTCCGCATCAGCCGGACCGCGATTCTCACGGCGTTTCTCACCGGCAATTTGTTCATCGTTCTTCCGCTGCTGGTGGAGAGCATCAAAAAACTGTTCCAGCAGCACCACATCGAGAGCGAAGAGAGCGACAACATGGCCAAGATCATCGTGCCGATCACGTTTATCGTGCCGTGCGCCGGGCAGTTGATCGACCTCGTCTTCATTCTGTTCGCCGGCTGGTTCCAGAACGTGAGTTTCGGGCTGAGCGGTTATCTGGAGCTGTACGGGGCCGGGCTGCTGACCATGTTCGGCAGCGCCAAGGTGGCCATTCCGTTTCTGCTCTCCATGTTCAAGCTGCCGTCGGATTTATTTGAAATCTTCCTGGTGTCGAGCGTCATCACCGACAACGTAAAGAATGCGGTGGAAGCCTTCGCCATCTTCAGCTTCTCCGCGTTGTTCACCGCCTGGATGATCGGGAAGCTCTACTGGAACTGGCGGCGCGTCGGGTTCAAGCTGCTGGTCATCGGCCTGGCGACCGCGGCCACACTGCTGGGGCTGAACCTCGGATTCCGGATCTTCCTCAAGAATCCGGTCGACCAGCGCCAGACGCTGGACGCCATGACCATCCGCCCGCTGGTGGAGTTCGAGGTGTTCGACCGGCTGCCCGAGCGGCGTCTGCCGCCGGCCGGGAACCGTCTCGAATGGATCCGCGAACGGAAGATCCTCCGGGTCGGCTACAATGCGAACGTCATGCCGTTCGCCTTTTTCAACAACCGGCATGAACTGATCGGCTTCGACATCGCCATGGCGAATATGCTGGCCCATGAGCTCGGCTGCCGGAAAATCGAATTCTACCCCGTGCGCTATGACGATCTCGCCTCGCCGCTCGCCGACAACCAGGTCGATATCATCATGAGCGAGGTTTCGATCACCGAGAACCGGCTGGGGCGCATGGCGTTCTCCCGCCACTACCTCGAACTCTCCATGGCTCTGGTGGTCAAGGACTACATGAAGGAAGCGCTGCTGGAGAATCCAGACAAGATCAATGATCCCTCCTTCGCGGTCGCCGCCATGGCCGGGGCCGATTACGACCGGCTGGAAAAATCCGGATTTCGCGGCAAGCGGGTCGAGTTGAAAAATTACGAGGATTTCTTCCACGGCAAGGTCAAAGCCGACGCGCTGCTGATTACCGCCGAGAAGGGCTCCGCCTGGACGATCCTTTATCCGGAGTTCGGCCTCTACATCCCGCAGAAACAGCAAAAGGACCTGATCGCCTACGCCGTCGCCAACAACGACCTGCTCTTTCTGGAGTACATCGATTTCTGGCTGACCCTGAAGAAGATCAACGGGGACATCGACCGGCTCTACGATTACTGGATCCGCGGAATCAACGTCACGCCGCGGCCGCCGCGCTGGTGTCTCCTGGACAACGTCATCCTGAACAAAGAGTGAGCCCCTGCGCCCTCCTGCCGCGATGTGTCGGGGGGGGGGCACGATACGCGTCTCTTGGCAACTCGGCCCGCGGCTTTTGCAAACCGATTGCGCAATTTTTCCTCGGGGCGGTATAAATAGACCGGCGCAATTCTCCGTTATCGAAATGGACTGAAAGGGTTGCCTCAAACGCCCCTTCCGGTCGTCCGGACGCTGGTATTTTATGCTAAGCCGCAATTACGGACGAATAATATACCCCCGGGATGACGCATTTTGCCGCGAGGGAAACGAAAAATCCCCGGCTGACGGGACGCCCATCAGCTGCGGCAAGGCGGCAACGTGAATTTATGCCCCCCGACGTTTTTTTATCGCCGCATCCGGCGCTCGGAGCCACCTTGGCCGCTTGTTACAGTGAAACCGCCACGCCGTTGTCGGCCAGATAACGTTTCAACTCTCTGATGTCGATCTGGTGGAAGTGAAATACCGACGCCGCCAGCAATATCGTAGCGCCCGCTTGCGCCGCCGCGAGGAAATGTTGCATCGTTCCCGCGCCGCCGGAGGCGACCACCTGGGCCCGGCAGTGCTCATGAATCGCCCGGATCACCGGCAAATCGTATCCTGTTTTCGCCCCGTCTCCGGCCTTGCTGGTCGGCAGAATGACTTTCACGCCGTATCCGTCAACCTTCTTCGCCCATTCCACGGCGTCGAAGCCGGTCGCGGTGCGTCCGCCGTCAATGTAAACCTCATAGCCCGACGGCAACGCCGGATTGACATCGACGTCGATTGCCACGGTGACGCGACCGGCGCCGAATTCCGCAATCATCGCCGGAATAATTTCCGGGTGGCGAAAGGCCGCGCTGCTGGTGGAAATTTTATCCGCGCCCGCCGCCAGAACCGCGGCCGCCGATTTGACATCGGAGATCCCGCCGCCGACGGTGAACGGCACGGTACAGACTTCCGCGACACGTTTGACCACATCCAGCAGTGTGCCGCGGTTTTCGACCGTGGCGGTGATGTCCAGCAGCGCCAGCTCGTCCGCTCCGGCCGCGCAATACGCCTTGGCACAGGAAACCGGATCGCCGGCGTCGGTGATATCGACGAAATGAACCCCTTTGACCACGCGTCCCGCGCGCATGTCCAAACACGGCATAATGATTACTTTTTCCACCATGACACTGCAAACTCCTTTTCTCATTGAAGGGTATCTCTAAAAATTGGACCACTTGGCTGAAAAATGCGTCTCGCGTCCGTATCCGCGACTTTGCGCGCGGCTGGTTGCCTCTGGTAGCCAGCCGCTTGCAAAATCACGGCTCCGGACCGCAATTCGCTATTTTTCAGCTC
>CAZRFG010000148.1:0-8536 GCA_964599205.1 uncultured Victivallaceae bacterium | reverse complement strand
CGGCCGCGCGCTGTCAATTATTCCTCATGCCGCTGCCGCCGCCTTCACCCCATTATCAAAGGATCTTGAAAAAATATCAACAACCAGCCGATTTCAAAAATAATTCGGAACCGATTCGGAACCCGTGATTCCTTGGTGTCGCCGGGCAGCTTTTTGCCGGGAATTCCCGTGAAGGGATTGTCCGGCCGGCCTGCCGGCGGGTCGAAGAATCGGGGTTTCAAGGATTCCGGTGAAGGTTTGAACCCGGCTTCAACCCAGGACGGAAAAATATGGCCTTGATTCACTGCAACTTTTTTTCGGATGTCCTCGGCAAGTGCTGCGGCATCAATGTAATCATCCCGCAACAAGCCCGGCGGCAGATCGGCATGACCTCGCAGGGCGGCAAAAGCATCTACCCGGTGCTCTATTTGCTCCACGGTCTCAGCGACGACTACACCATCTGGCAGCGCCGGACTTCGATCGAGCGCTACGCCGCCGCCTACAATCTGGTCGTGGTGATGCCCGACGGCGGCCGCTCGTTCTACACCGACATGAAGTCGGGCGGCAAATACTGGACCTTCCTCTCCGAAGAGCTGCCGCAGCTGGTCTGCGACTTTTTTCCGGTCAGTCCCGAACGCGAAGACACCTTCGCAGCCGGGCTCTCGATGGGCGGCTACGGCGCGCTCAAACTCGGGCTTCGCCGGCCCGACCGCTTCGCCGCGGCCGCCGCGCTGTCGGCGGTTACCGATATCAACTTTTTCCTGACCCGGATGCGTTCGCAGCCGGAAACCGCCGCCGAGGCCGACTGGTATTTCGGCCCGGTCGATCAGGCCCCCGCGAGCGACGACCTCTTCGACCTCGCCGCCGCCACCGCCAAACTGCCGAAAAAACAGCGCCCGAAACTCTTCCAGTGCTGCGGCACCGAGGACTTCCTCTATCAGGACAACCTCAAGTTCCGCGCCAGCATGGAGAAGCTCAAGGCTTACGACTATCAATACAGCGAATTTCCCGGCGCCCACACCTGGGAATTCTGGGACGAGCACATCCAGCGCATCCTCAAGTGGCTGCCGCTGCGCTGAAGCGGCGGCATTCACCGGTTATACCAAAACAAACACCCGTCCGGACTTCCGGACGGGTGTTTGTTGATACCAAAAGTTCAGCGGAATTATTTCGCCGGAGCGGCGGCCGGGGCCTTCGTCTCCGAAGCGGCAGCCGGGGCAGCAGCCGGAGCCGGGGCGGGCGCGGACGGCAGATCGGATGACGGATTGAACATGGTCGGCCGGGTGTCGTTCTCCTGGCGGGCCTTTTCAAATTCGCGCTCGAGTTTTTCATAACGGGTACGCTTGATCAGGAACAGCGTCTTGGCGATCATTTCGTAGCGATCGACCCGGGATCCCGCCATACTGACCTGATCACCGAACGAGTCGGTATACATCTGCGCCCCGTCGTTGCGGAGCCCGGTGGTACCCTGGGTGATCGAAACCGGCTGCTGCGAAGTCGATGGCTGAATGTAGTCGGAGCCGATCAACACCCGCTCGAAACTGACCATCTTGACCGCGTCGGCGCCATAGTTGCGGGCGGTGTCATCGATCTTGTCATCAAGTTCGATCGAAGAATAGCCGTCCGGCGCATTGAAGGTCGCCCGGCCGATCACCTTGTAATCCGCCGCCGGATAATCGCTGTTCTGGCGGAAAATCACCACCGGCTCGTCTTCTTCGATCTCCGGGAACTGCTGGCCGACGTAATCCACGCTGACGCAACCGCACATCAGTGCGATGGCGGCAACTGCGATCACCGGTATTTTTCTCATCCGCATCTCTCCTGTATCACTGCGCAAGCATTTTTTTCAGCATGAATTCAACCACCCGGCCGCGCCGCAGTTTGCGGACGAAAAACTCCGCATTGCCGACCCGGTAAACATCCCCCACCCGGATCGGCCGCTTCAGCATCCGGGCAAACCAGACCGCCACCGGCTCGGTCCGCTTCGGCAGCGGCAGCCGGGTTTCGCGCCCGAGCAAGGTCATCGGCAGTCCCCCGCCGACGATCCAGATCCCTTCCGAAGGCGAGTAAAACGTCCGCGGCAACGGGTCGAATTCATCGTCGAGATCGCCGAGCAGCTCCTCGACCACGTCTTCCAGCGTCACCAGTCCGAGCGTTTTGCCGGTATTCTCATCCCGGATGATCGCCATGTGGCAATGCTGGGTGACGAAGCGCTCCAGCAGCAAACTCCCCGATTCCGACGGCGACGCGAAACTGATCGGCCGCATGATATCCCGCAGCGTGCCCCGGTCGGGATTGGTCCGGTAGGCCGCCACCACTTCCTTGAAATTGACGTAACCCGCCACGTTGTTGCGATCGCCGTTTTCGCAAACCGGATAACGGGTGTGAAAATCGTTGACGCTCCAGTTGATCGCATCGGTCAACCGCTGCTCGGTCGACATGAATGAAATATTCTCGACCGGCAGCATCACCTGTTCGGCGGTCCGCTGCGACAACAGCGGCACCGCATTGATGATCCGCTCCTGCCGGGTGCTGATCTGCTGCGAACTGCGCGCCATCGCCGCCAGCGCGGCGATTTCATCGACGGTCGAGGGCTTGTGGCGGGCCTTGTGACGCTCAAACGGCCAGTTGAGCCAGCGGGTCAGGTTGATCAGCGGCGTCATCACCACCACCATCACCGAAAGCGGCACCGCCGCCATGCTCATCACCGACTGATTGAACCGCACCCCGACCGTCTTCGGCAACAGCTCGGTGTACTGGATCATCACCAGCGTAAAAGCGAGAGAAAACACTCCCAGCCACCGGGCTCCGAAAAGTTCGCCGAACTCCGCCCCCGCCACCGCCGCGCCGATGGTATGGGCGGCGGTATTGCAGATCAGAATCACTGCCAGCGGCTTGCCGATATCCTGCTTGAGGTGGCGGCAGCAATCGCCGGCTTTCGGGAACTTGGCATGCATTTGCGCAAGCTGACTCGGAGTCAGACTCAGCAATGCGGCTTCCAGCAGCGAGCACAGTGCGGAAACCAGCAGTGCAGTCGAAATACTGGCAACCAATATCGTCATCGGCTACCCCCAGGCTCGGAATCGTCAGATTCTCTCATTCATCCTCTCGCTTATGGTTTTTTCTTCTCGGCTTCGGCGGCCGCCTGTTCCTCTTCAATTTTGGCTTTGAGGATGGTCACCATCGCCGGCGGAAACGTCTTGATGCAGTTATCGACCACCGCGCGCTTGATATCGGAGTAGGGCAGCAGCCCGACCCGTTCCTTCTGGCCTTCGGCGGTATGCTTCATGTACGAACTGTAAATGTAACGGGCGATCCGCTCGTTGGCCACCGCGGCGTCGGTGTCGCCGTGGACGAGGTAAAAGAGACTGCGGAAAATCAGCCCGCTGATCACGTCGTTGGCCTTCTTGACGGTGGCGTCGCGGACATTTTCGGCCCAGCGCTTCATCACGAAGTCCTCGAGCGTCATCCCGCGCGGCTCGGCGTCGATCTTGCGCAACTCTTTGAAGTACTCTTCCGCCTTGGAGAACTTGCCGTAGTTGAAGAGGATGGTGATCGCTTCCTTCATGAAGTTGATCTTGGCCGAAAGGAAGGTGAACTGCTTGTCGTTCGCCTCGTAGGTCTCGTCAAACGTCCGCTTGACCGCATCGGCCAGCTCCAGGTTCGGCACCGAAACCACGCTCTCGAATTTTTTGGGATCGATCATCAGCAGCCGTCCGCTGCGGAACGCTTCGTAGAGCGACTGGGTGATCATCCGTTCGCAGTTGAGGTCGCGGTGGCCCGGGGTCTTTTTGAGCCCCATGGTCGCCCAGTAGATCGCCTGCGATTCGGGCACCCGCCAGTCGAGTTTGCCGTACTTGAGGTCGATCTCCTTCATCACCCGGGGATCGAGCTTGAACTTTTCGCGCAGATAAGTGGCGCGGAAATAGTCGGTGAGATCCTTGGTCAGCGCTTCATTGTCCAGCTTGGCGACGAATTTCGCCGGCAATTCGGCATCGTTCGCCTTGAACGCGGCGTAAAGCTCGGCGTAATCCTTGTACCCCGCTTCGGCGGCGGCGTTCCAGATTTTCACGGTGTCGGCGTATTTCGCCATAAACTCGCGCTCGGTCGCCGGCGCCGCCACCATGCCGTCAAGATCGGGCTTGCCGCCCAAAACCGTGGTCATCTCGATCGCCATCTGGTTCTTGTAGTACAAGTTCGCGTCGTCGAGGATGTTGCCGAGCTTGTGCTGGTAGATCCAGCCGAGCTCCTTGTACAGCACCGGATCCTCGGGGTTGTAGAGCAGCGCGCGGTCGCGCAGCAGTTTGATCCCCTCGTTGACCCAGCGCCAGCGGTCGCCGAAGTCGGAACAGGTGACCGAAATGTTGTAGGCCATATTCCAGGCGAGATAGGCGGTCGCCCCCGAAAAGGTCGGCTGCAAGTCGGTGATCCACCGCGCCAGCTGAACCATTTCGAAGTAATTGCCTTTCTCCTGCAGACCGCCGGCGCGGAACCACAGCAAGTCGGCGATCAAGCCGCGGAAGCTCCCCAACGCGACGGTGGTGAACGTCACCAAAGGCGGCGCATTCTGGATCTGCCCGGTGAAACGCAGATGATGCTCACGGATCATCCGGTCGAGGTTCTTCTCGGTCCGGGAAATGCCGAAAATAGTGGTCAGCGTCACCAGCGTCAGGATAAAATACATCAATAATGTTTTAAAACGGTTCATTTTCGTATGATCAATCCCATTTCACGGCGACGATAGAGGAGGATGCCGAAGGCGAACAGCGGCAGCGCCCGCAAGACCAGATAGGCCAGCACCAGCCGTCCGATCAGAGCGAACTCGATCAGCTCCCCGTTGGCCACCAGACCGGTGACTTCAAAGCGCTGGAGCGGGATAATCACCCACAGCAACACCTTGCCGACATAATAACCGACATAATCGGCCGCCCCCCCGAAATAGCTGGTGTCCGCCATATACGAGGCGAAGCTGCCGAACAGCATGTAGGAGATCACCACAAAAATCGCGGTCGGCATGGTCAGGAACCCCGCCGCCGAGCAGGCCAGTCCGGTCAGGATGAAGAGCTCAAGGAGAATCACCAGCACCGCACGGGCGTAGTTCGAGGCGAAACCGCTTTCCCGGATCAGGATTTTCGGGCCGTCGTCGAACTGGAAATACTGCTTGCTGGACATCGGGTCGAAGTTGGTGTAGCCGATCATCAGCTTGCCGTCCGGCGAAACCACCCCCCAGTCACCCTGAAACACTTTTTCGTGGAATGTCCCGCTCTTCATCTGCTCCGGCATCTCGCTCAGCGGAAACATCATCATCTCGTAGGCTTCGCGTTTGGCCTGTTCGAAAACATTGCCGCCCTTGTCCTCGGTGATCCGCGGCTTGCCGACGAACCAGAGGCCGCGGGTCATCCGCTGGCCCTCGGTCGCGACTTTGCCGACGTAAAGCCGGTAACGCATGTACATCGGCCGCTTGTCGTCAACCGGCAGTTTGGAATAGGTCCAATAGGTGGTCTGCTCCGCCGGCAGCTCGGACATCTGGGCGATGATCTCGCGCCGGGTGTCGGCGAGCATCTTCTCATAGCCCTGCGGCGAAGTGTCGATGGATTTCCCCTGGGCTTCGAGCGATTTGACCTTTTCGCCGAGCACTTCGCGGGCGATCTGGTTGATGTCCGGACGGTCGGGCATGAAGACCCGGCGGCCGACCATCACTTCGTTCTCGATCCGCTGCCGGTCCTCCTTGGAGAAGTCCTGCTGGTAAAATTTGGCGATGATGATGAAATAAATCACCGTCGTCGACAAAGTCAGCAACACCAGATTGATCAGCATGATGCCGGAGAACTTGCCGAGCCAGATGGTAACCCGCGAAACCGGCTTGGTGATCACCATGTGAAGCTGATAGGAGTCGATATCCTGGGTCATCGAACTGCAGCCGAGCCAGATCGAGGACAGCGACAGCACCAGCATCACCGCCGACAGACTGTACAGCAGTGAAATCTGGATAAACCCGGTCGCCGTGCCGTCGCCGCTCAACGTGGTCGGAATCAGCGACACGCACAACAGGAGAATCACCAGCAGCAGCTGAAAGATGTGCGAGCGGATCGCCGTCCGCAGCGTGAGATGAACTATGGCGCCAAATGCTCTCATTAGAGTCCTCCGACTATTTACGGCCGCTCAGGAGATCATTGAGCTTGGCATTGGCTTCATCAAGCGCTTTCTCCGATTCGGCGTCCGGCTCGGGAGCCGGCGGCGTTTTGACAGTGGTTTCCCCGGTGAGGTCCTGGAGTTTTTCTTCGACCGCGACTTCGACCGGCGCGGCCGGCGCTTCGGCGAAGACCGGCGCAACCGGGGCCGTCTCGGCCAGCAGCGAACTCAGCACCGCCGAAGACTTGTCGTCGGTGGCGAGATAGTCGGCGATCCGGCCGCCGCCGACCACGCCGGCGGTTTCCACGCTCTCGGCCTTGGCCTGGCTGACCACGTCGAGGAAGAACTCTTCGAGGGAACGGCGGGGATGGTCGATTTTGAACTCTTCGCCGTCGAGGCTGGAGCGCAGGAGTTCGACCAGTTTCTTCATCGCCTCGGGCGGCAGCGCCGGAGTGACAATGCGGTCCTCGGTGCTGACGGTAAGCAGCTCATTGAGCGTTCCAGTCGCGCGAATCCGGCCGCCGTAGAGGATGATCACCCGGTCGCAGACGTCCTCGATATCGCTCAGCAAGTGACTGGTGATGACCACCGTCTTGCCGCGTTTTTTGAGAGTGAGGATCAGGTCTTTGACCTCTTTGCAGCCGAGCGGGTCAAGTCCGGAAGTCGGTTCGTCGAGGATCAGGAAGGCGGGGTCGTTGATCATCGCCTGGGCGAGACCGATCCGGCGCGCCATCCCCTTGGAAAACTCGCCGACCCGGCGGCGGCGGGCGTGGGCCATGCCGACCATCTCCAGCAGCTGATCGATCCGGCGCGCCCGTTCGGCGCGCGAAAGATTGAACAGCGAACCAAAGAAATCGAGCGTTTCCTCCGCGGTCAGATACTTGTAAAGATAAGAATCCTCGGGCAGATACCCGATTTCCCGCTTGGTCTCCACCGCGCGGGGCGAACGCCCGAGCACCGAGAGCGAACCCCCGGTCGGATAGAGCAATCCCAGAATCATCTTGACCGTGGTCGACTTGCCGGAACCATTGGGTCCGAGCAGACCGACCACTTCGCCTTCGTGGATTTCGAAGTCGATATCATTGACCGCTTTGGCCTTGGGGCGGCCCCAGAAGTCGCGGAAGACTTTGGTGAGACCGACCGAGCTGACCACGGGCTGTGTTTTTTTCTCCGCCATGGCGTGATATTCCTTCCTGACCGGCGTTACTGCGCCTGATTTTTATTGTCTTCGAGGGTCAGTTCCTCGCCGGTGCGAACCAGCCGGGCGCTGTTGAAAATGATGATCAGGGTGCTGCCGGTATGCAGCACCGCCGCCCAGATCGGGGTCATCCAGCCGAAGACCGAAATCACCATCCCGCCGAAGACGAACAACATCCCGAAAATCAGGTTCTGGTTGATCACCATCCGCGATTTGCGGGACAGATAAACGAGCATCGGAATCCGGCGCAGATCGTTGGTCATCAGCGCAATCGAGGCGCTGTTGATGGCGATGTCGCTGCCGATCGCGCCCATCGCGATACCGAGGTCGCCGGCGGCCAGCGCGGGAGCGTCGTTGACGCCGTCCCCGACCACCGCGACGCGGGCGTTCTGCTTGACGTTGCGGACGAATTCGACTTTGCCCTCGGGCAGGCATTCGCTGCGGAACTCATCGAGCTGAAGCTGCTTGGCCACGGTTTCGGCAACCGAGCCGCGGTCGCCGGTGACCATCGCGTTGAAGCGGACGCCGAGTTTGCGCAGGTCGGCGATCATCGCCGAAGCTTCCTTGCGGAGCTTGTCCTTGAACCCGATCCAGCCGAGGATTTCCTGACCGCGGGCGACGTAGACCACGCTCAGGCCTTCCTGTTCGTCGCTGGCATGCTCGGGGACGTTGAGGCCCTGCTCGTGCATCCAGTTGGCGCGGCCGATGCGGCAGACGTCGCCGCTGATTTTGCCGATCACACCCTTGCCGTGGATTTCCTGGAAATCATCCGCCGGATCCAGCGCCAGACCGGCCTCTTTGGCCAGCAGCTGAAGCGCCTGGGCGGTGGGGTGGTTGCTGTACTGCTCGGTCGAAGCGGCGAGCTTGAGCAGCTCGGCCTGGCTGACCGCACCGAAGGGGTTGAGCTTGACCACCGACAGCTTGCCGTCGGTCAGCGTCCCGGTTTTGTCGAAGACGAAAGCGGTGATCTTGGCCGCCAGCTCGAGATGGCTGACGTTCTTGATCAGAATCCCCAGCCGGGCCGCCGCCGCCACCGCCGCAACCACCGCGGTCGGGGTGGCCAGCACCACCGCGCAGGGACAGGAGATCACCAGGAGCGTGATCACCCGGTCCATGTCAAAGGTGAAGCACCAGGTCACCGCCGCCAGCATCAGCACGGTCGGGGTGTAGTACCCGGCATAACGGTCGATGATCCGGACCACCGGCGGACGGCTGCCTTCGGCGGCG
>CAZRFG010000147.1:0-8579 GCA_964599205.1 uncultured Victivallaceae bacterium | reverse complement strand
GGCTGCGGTACGCTGCTGGTCGAGAACACCACCGGCAACGGCCGTTATCTGGTCAATCTGCGCAACGACTACGGCAGCACCTTGAACGGCAAATTCATCATCCGCAACTGCGTTTTCGTTCCCTCCGGCGGGAGCGAAGTTTCGGGGAGCGTGATCGGCGGCCAGAACGCCGGCAAACATGATTTCGGCTACGTCTGTCACATGCCCGAGGTGATCGAGATCGACGGCCTGCTGATCAAGGACGGCAAGCATCCCGAGAAATACAACGGCCCCGCGCTGCTCGCCGACTTCAACCCGGCCTTCAAGGATGCTTCGTACAAAGAGGATTTTCCCTACGTCAAGACCCGCGAGATTATCGTCCGCAACCTCAAAACCGAGAGCGGCAAGAAGTACCGCTTGAGCGACAACCCGGTGATGTTCCGCGACGTCAAGATCGTCAAGTAAATCAGTAGCGGAGCGCGATCACGGTCCGGTTCAAGCCGCCGTGACGGCTCCGCTCGATGCGGTCGGCGATTTCGCGGATGATCATCATGCCGCGGCCGATGTCGAGGTCAAAGTGGAAGTAATCCTGTTCGTCGAGTTCGCGGAGCGTTTTCGCCGGCGGCCGGTAGTTCCACTCGATGCCGCGGTCGAAAAAGGCGATTTCGACGCAATGCGGCTCGATCGTCATTTTGACCATGATCTTCGGCGTCAGCCGGAGTTCGCGGCGGTAGCCGTGGATCAGGATGTTGTTCAGGAATTCATTGAGCACCAGCTCGAGTTTCATCGCCAGCATGCGGTCATGGGTGATCACCTCGGCTTCTTCGGCCAGCGCGGCGGCGACGGCGTAGCAACGGGAAAAATTCTGCGGCACGGTCTGGCAGGAGCAGCGCTTTTCGGTGTTTTTCTCGGGACGGAAAAGGCCGACCAGCAGCGATCCATTCTTCGCCGTGTCGGCGGCGTCCGGCTTGAGGCTGTAGGGAATCACTTCAAAGGCGGGGGGCGCGTCGGCCAGTTCCTTGAACGCGCCCGGCGTGAGTTCGACGGTGGAGGCCAGCAGCATCATCCCGACCGGAAACGGCAGTTCGCCGCAGCCGGAGAGCGTCCCCGCTTTGCGCCCGCCGCGGTCGATCAGCCAGAGTCCCGGCAAGCCGGCGTTGGCGTAGGTCAGGCGGTTGGCGGCCTGGTCGATGATCGCTCCCGCGCAGCGCAGCTGGAGACGACTTCCGAAAAGCGCCCGCAACCGGCCCTTGAGTTCCGCCAGGAACATCTCGATCGAGAGGTTGCCGCCGTTGCCGACCAGATGGCGGGTCAGCGACTGGATCACCCCGGTCTGGATCGCCGGGCCGATGCCTTCACCGGCAATCCGTCCGGCGAAAAAGAAACAACTGCCGTTCTCCAGCGTGATCACATCGTAGTTGTCGCCGGAGAGTTCGCTGCCGGGGCGGTGATTGCCGATCGCAATCAGCCCTTTTTGCGGAATATTGACCCAGTCCGGCAGCAAAAGGCGCTGCATCTCCGCGGCGGAGCGCCGGAAGCGTTGTTCAAGCCGGGTATCGTCGAGGAAATCGTGAATCTGCCGCGCGCAGTTGACTTCCCCGGTCCGTCCCGGAAAATAGTGTCTGATCGCCTGTTCCAACATCGCAATTTCTCCACTCAAATCATTTCCGGGACCAGTTGTTTTTCGCCCGGACAGCAATATTATAGCGGAACCCGGCGACAAAAACAAACCGGAAAAGAGATTTTGGCGTCATATATCGGGAAAATTTGGTGAAGATAACGGAGAAAAACGTTTTTTTCAGGTTGGATTGAAATCCGCGGCAAGCTGCGAATCGCCAATGCCGGGCGGGAAGGAACTTTGCGGGAAGGCTCCCGACCGGCGTCAGTTTGGGCCCCGGATATTTTATCCGGCGAAGTGCGACCGGGAGCGGCGTCCGGAGCGCGGCGGTCAGGGTGACGGAGTGATTCGATTTTCGAGTTGTTCGAGCACCGCCTTGACCTTGTTCGCGGTGACCGGTTTGGTCAGCACCGCGTCAAAGAGTTTCATATTGAAATTGGATTCGGCCTCGGTATCCGCGGTCACCGCCACCAGCCTGATGCCGGGGGCTTCGGCGCGGAGGATTTCCGCGAGTTCGGCCCCGTTCATTTCCGGCATCCACAAGTCGGTCATCACCAGATCGAAGTTGCCGCAGCGGAAAAGCTGCAGCGCCTGTTTCGGCGACAAGGTTGAAACCGGTTGCTGTCCGAGGCGCTTCAGCAACGCCTCCAGCACCCGCAAATTGGCCGGGACGTCGTCAACCAGCAAAATCTGGTGCGACCGGGCGGGTTTTGCCGGCGGCTTGGTGCTTTGGGCCGCGGTAGCCGACGCCGCCGCGCAGCGGACGTGTTCGAGCCGCACGGTGAAAGTGCTGCCCTGTCCTTCGGCACTGCAGCACTCGAGCGAGCCGCCCATCCGCTCCAACAGCCGTTTGGTGATGGTTAAGCCGAGTCCGGTGCCGCCGTATTTGCGGTTGCCGCGCACCGAGTCCTGCTGGGTGAAGGGCAAAAACAGCCGCGCCCGGAACGCGTCGGAGATGCCGATGCCGGTGTCGATGACCTCGATGGTCAGCGTTCCGGATTCCGGGTCCAGTCGGGTGAAGTCGATTTTGAGTGTAATTCCGCCGCGGTGGGTGAATTTGACCGCATTGCCGACCAGATTGAGCAGGATCTGGCGCATCCGCGCAGCATCGAGATAGAGTTCCGGCACGCCTTCACTGCCGCTGATGGTGAAAGAAAGGCCTTTTTCTTTGGCTTTGACCGCAAAAATGGTACGGATGTCCTCGAGCAAAGTGACCGGGTCGACCGGGGCCGGATCGATTTCAAGTTGTCCGGCCTCCAGTTTGGAGAGGTCGAGCACGTCGTTGATCAACGCCAGCAGCGCGTTGCCCGAGCGATTGATCGCTTCGAGGTATTCGCGCTGTTCGGCGGGTGAAAAGTCGCCGGTTCGCAGGAGTTCGGTGAAGCCGAGCACCGCATTGAGCGGGGTGCGGATTTCGTGGCTCATGGTGGCGAGGAAGTAATTCTTGGCCTGATCGGCGGCGATGGCGGCTTTCAAGGCCGCTTCCTGCTGCTTTTTGGCCTCTTCGATTTCAGTGACGTCGACCGCGCTCTGGACGATATTGACCATCTCCTCGAGTTCGTCGGTGATCGGTTCGGCGCGGACGAGGTAATCGCGTCCGCCGATCCGCAACTCGGCCGAAGCTGGTTTGCCGGTGGCGATCACCCGGTGGAGCGGCGACGATTCGGTCGTATCATCCTCGGCGCGGAAAATGGCGAAGGGCGCGGTTTCCTCCAGTTCGCGGATCGTCTTGCCGGTCATTTCGCCGGCGGCGCTGTTGACGTGGAGCAGTTTGCCGGTGCGGTCGTGGAGAGCGATCGGGATATGGATGTTGTTGAGGATCAGCGCCCGTTCGCGCTGCGCCTGGCGCAGTTTCTCGAGTTGCCGCTGCAGCGTCCGGTTGATGGCTTCGCGTTCGAGCTCGTGGCGTTTTTCGGCGGTGATGTCGCGGATATTGCCGATGATCTCGATTTCCTTGCTTCCCGCAAGTTCGGTTTTGGTCGCGTTGAGTTCATAATAGCGCATCGCGTCCCGGCGGAACCCGGCGCGGTATTGAAAGCGGATCGAACGCATCTTGCTCTCCAGGAAATGCCGCCACTCGGACAGGCGCGGCTCGAGGTCTTCCGGGGCCAGCCACTTGCGATGGGCGATCGGCCGGTCGTTCTCCACCGGCCAGAAGCGGGGATCGGGGAACAGTTTCACATTGATGTCGCCGGCGTCGATCACAAAATAGGTCATGGACCCGATTTGGGCGGCGGCGTCCATCAGCATCGCCCGTTCCTGGAGCCGGTCGCGGGCGTCCTGGAGTTCAGTGGTGTCCTGAAGCACCCACACCGCGGCGTCAACGCCGAAGAGGTCGCTCGGGAGTTTGACCACCCCGGCCGACCACTTGCGGCCTTCGCAGGGAAAGTCGAGCTGGGCCGGGAAGCCGGTGTCGATCACCCCGGCGACGGCGCGGCGCATCCGCCCGGCCGGTTCCGGCGGCAGGAAATCGTCAAAGGAACTGACTTTGCCCTGAAGCTGCCGGAAATGCGCGGTACCGCCGCCGGCATCGGAGGAAATGTGATAGAGAATTGCTCCATTGCGGTCGGCGACCACATATTTGACCGGCAGCTTGCGAATGATCGCAGCATTGCGGAGATCCCGGCGGCGGGTGAAAATAATGATCCCGAAAACCAGCGACAGCAAAAACAGCAGTCCGGCCGGAAACAGCGCCGCCATCAGCGGATTGCGGTAAAAGAAGCCGATCAGCGAGAGCGTCCGCTCCGGCGGATAGGAATATTTGCCGCGAACGTTGGCTTTTTCTTCGATGCTGAGGCTGTCGGCGGCTTTGCTGACGATGGCGCGGAAGAGTTTGTTTTCGCGGCTGCGGATGCCCACCGCATATTCGCCGGAGATGCCGGGGATGACTTCGGCGGCGAAGGCGTTGCGTTCGTCGTGGCGGAGAATCCATTCGGCGGTGGCGGTGGTGACCAGCAGCGCGTCCTGCCGGCCGGAGCGCACGGCTTCGACCGCGCGGTCGAGGCGGTCGAAGAAAACCACCGCGATTCCCCGGGTTCGTTCTTTTTGCAGGAAACGCTCGAGCAGCGCCTCGTCTTTGAGGGCGGCGATCGATTGGTACGGATGATTCTGGTTTTTGC
The DNA here is from genome assembly GCA_964599205.1 of uncultured Victivallaceae bacterium. Classification (GTDB taxonomy): domain Bacteria; phylum Verrucomicrobiota; class Lentisphaeria; order Victivallales; family Victivallaceae; genus JAVBUI01. The sequence continues at coordinate 3,863 of CAZRFG010000147.1, read as the reverse complement.
GCCGGACGAGGGAGATGGTGGAGTCATAATAGGCGCGGCTGAGCCGGTAGCCGAGTTTCTCGGCGTAGGCGTAATTGTACCAGCAGTCGAAAATGACGGCGGTTTCGGGATTGTTGATTTCCCGGAGGTACTCATGAAAATCGGCCACCGGCCGGATTTTGATGTTGAGTCCGGTGCGCTCGGTGATGCTGGCGGCCAGCTCGACCAGAATGCCCTGGAGTTTGCCGTCGTGGTAGTACGAGTACGGCGGATTGTCCGGATTGATGACCGCGCGGAAGACCTTGCCCTCCTGCCGGGCGCGGTCGATGAAGGCACGTTCGTCGACCGAGAGCGGGATCTCCCCGCTGTTGTTGGCGGCGTAATATTTGCTCTACAACCGGATCAGGAGCCCGGGGTAGTGGGTTTCGAGCAGATCGATGCCGGCGTCGATTTCGGCCAGCAGTTTGCGGTTTTCGCGGCGGACCGCGGCATAAAACGGGCGGGGGTCAAAGGTGGCGAGAATCCACTCGTTGGTGACGTGACGCAGATTGCCGGTGACGGCGGCATCGATCCGGCCGCCCTGGTGAAGCGCCAGCAGCAGCGATTCGAGGGTGTCGAAATAGACCGGCGTGTAAGTGAACTGATGGCGGGCGGCGAATTCCGTGAAACTTTGATTGCGGACGCTGTCCCGCACCAGTCCGACCCGGATGCCGTTCCAGTTGGCGTAGTCGCCGGCGAGAAACTTGCGGTCGCCGGCCCGGACGGTCAGGATGGCGGCGGAACTCCCGATCGGTTTGGCGGAAAATGCGAATTTCCGCAACCGCTCCTCGGTTTTGAGCGCGCTGAGCAGGAGATCGATCTCGCCTTTTTCGAGCATTTCGAGATTTTCATCCCAGGTTTTGTCAAACCCGAGATACTGGTATTCGAAGTCGGTATAAAGGGCCAGCCGCTGCAAAAATTCATAACCGTAGCCGCTTTTTTCCCGGTCCGGTCCGATTTCATTGAATCCCTCCAGCCGCGGATAGCCGACTCTGATTTGTTGCGACAGCGAGGCGGCGGGATCGGCCGCCCACAGCGCCCAGATCATGGCGAAGAGGATACTTCCCAGCAGGGTTTTTCTAATCATAATCCGGCTAATTTTTAAGCTCACAAAAAAGAATTGCGATGAACTACGCAAAATATAGTTCATCGGCAATCAATTTGCAACACCCCGTCCGCGCTGGTGAGCTGATATTTCGCCGGAAATCCGGTTTTTCCCGTGCCGGTTGAGGACCGTTGCGGCAAAGCGCAAGGTTGCTTCGGGGAACCCTCCGGCGAGTTTGACGCCGCCGCCGTCGCGGCGAACGGCGACGAGAACAAAGCGATCGGCCCCGCCGCGATGCGGGACCACTTCCACTTCGAAGCGGCTGATTTCCCCAAGTTCAATGCGTTGTTTGAGCCGATGGAAACAACCGCGGTCGGTCATCGTCAAAAGGTCGTCATCGAATGCGAATTCGAGGCGGCGGCAGAAACGGTGGAGCCTCCAACCCGGCAGGAACACCAGAAACAGCAGCGCCGCGGAGACCACGACCAGCTCGATTCCGCGCGGCGGCGGGGAGTTGAGCCGACCGGCGATGAGCATCGGGATTCCGAAGCCGGAGAGAACAAAAACCGCAACCGTCAATTTCCAAAAATCCCAGTCCCGGGGAATCCGGCAGCGCAACCGGCCGCCGGCGAACCGGCAACCCGGAATTGGCGGGGTTCCCGGGTTCGACGAGGATTCCAGAAATTCAAGCGCGACCCAGTCGATGCGGGCGGCGGCAAATTCGCCGCCGCAACTCCGGCAGCTGAAACGTCTGGCGTCGGCGTCGCACGCCTCCGGTCCGAAAGGCGTCCGGCACTCCGGACAGACCGCGGCGGCGAAGGTTGCGGGAGTCCGCAACCATTCCAGGCCACGAAGCACTTCGGGACGGTACGGCAGGGTGGCGACCCGCCCCGAATGCGACCGCAGATCGATCGACCGGAGCATTTGCAATCCCAGCGCGCCGCCGCTGGCGCCCGCGTTCCGGATGCGCCAGGACGCCAGTTCGCCGCGCCGCCAGATTTCGGTCCCGAAGCCGTGAATCAAACTTCGCCGCCGGATGGTCAGGCTGTACTCGTCAAGCAACAGCGTGACCCGGCTTGCCGCCAGCGCCAGAGCCGTCAGCGCTACGCCGAAACTGCAAATCACGACGGCGAAGAGTTTGACGGTCGCCAGCCGGGCTTGCTCCTGCCGGATGAAGAGGACGGTCATGGCGATCAGTGCTGCGCTCCAGAGTATCAGAAAAAGCATTGTCCGCCAGTTTTCTCCCAGCGCGATCCGTTGCGGTCGAAATTCTTTGTCGCAAGGTTGCCGCAGCCAGAGCCGGCACCGCAGACAGCAGCCGAAACGCTGCCGCCCGGCTATGAGGAGCGCGCCGCCGCAGCGCGGGCACGCGCTTGATCCGGTCGGAGACTTGATGTCGAAGGATTTATCTTTCGTTTTCATACTGCTTTTCGTACGGTTCCGCCGTCTGATGCGAATAGCTTCTTTGCAGGCGGCAACGGTGCCGGATTGCGAAAATGACGCCGGGGATCGCGCCCCCCAGATGGGCCATGAAAGCCACGCCGCCGGGTGCGGAGCGGGTCAACGCCGCCGCGGCGATCTGGAATAGCACCCAGATTGCGAACGCTCCCCAGGCCGGGAGCGACAGCCAGCACCGGGAAAAGGTCAGGAGGAAACTTCGCGGGCCCATCATAAACGACAGCCTGACCTTGGGAAAGGCGAAGGCGTACGCGGCGATGACTCCCGATATGAAGCCGCTCGCGCCGATGCAGGGAATATCCGAACGCGGATCGAAAAAAGAATGGAGCAGCAGCGCCGAAAGTCCCGAAGCGGCGACCAGCGCGAGGTATTTCCAGTGTCCGAGTTCATCCTCGACATTGTCGCCGAAAATAAAGAGGAAATAGAGGTTGCCCAAGAGATGCACCGCGCCGCCGTGAAGAAACATCGAGGTCACGATGGTCAGTCCGCCATGGCGCGCCCATTGATCGGGGATAAAACCCCAGTCGGCGGCGGCCTGCTCGAGATGGCCGAAAGTCAAGGTGTATGCCGCGAGGCACAGCCCCGCCGCCAGCCAGGTGATGACCGGTCTCCGGTTGCACGCCGGGGCGTCCAGCTCGACCGGCATGCCGAGGAGCGCCGGAAGGTATTTCCAGACTTCGTCGGGAGCGTCGGCATTCGCGTCGAAGCCGCCGGGGATGTTGCGCAGGCGACTTTCGTCGAGCTCGATCTGCCGCAGGGCCAGGATTTCCCGGACTTTTTCGGGCACTTCCTCTTTTTTTTCCGGTTCCGGCAGCGGAATTTGTTCGAGTTCGCCGGGGTCGAACCAGATCAACTGGCAGCTGTCGCAGAGATCAAGCTCGATCGCCGCGTCGGAAAGCGATTTGGAAACCCGCCGCATCAGTTTCTGGCAGGAGGGACAGACCGGTCCGGCCCCGGCCTCGCCGTAGCGGGCGGCCTGCCACAGCCGGTTGGCGAAGTCGCGGTCGCGGCAAAGGTTGCGGAGTCCGGCCAGCGTCATCATCCGCCCGCCGCAATTGGCGCACTGAAAGCAGATCTTCCGCTGATAAAACACCTGGGTCATTTCCTGACTGCAAGCGGGACATTTCATCCGAAGCGACCTCCCATCCCAACCGGTATTTCCGACTCCGCCCTACTGTAGCACCAAAAGCGGACAAGCAAAACGGGAAACCGGAAAAATCGGCAAGTTTTCACCTCTTCGGCATGGATTGTGTGCGCGCAATGCCAACCTCATGCGACCGGAAAAGCAAAATCCCCGGCTTGAGCTTAAACCGGGGATTTGAGGGCAAAAAAATGGTGGGCG
>CAZRFG010000146.1:0-8589 GCA_964599205.1 uncultured Victivallaceae bacterium | reverse complement strand
GAACTGGTGGTGCTCGGCGCGCTGCGCCGGGAGCCGCGGCAAGGTGATTTTTATGATTGAAAGCAAAATTCTTCCCCGCTCCGAACGGCGCGGCTTGTTGCTCACCATCACCGGTGACGGCAAGGGTAAAACCACGTCCGCGTTGGGCACCGCGATCCGCGCCCTCGGCTGGGGCTGGCGGGTTAAATTCATCCAGTTCGTCAAAGACGGCTTTGAAACCGGCGAGAAGCGTTTTTTCGCCCGGCTCCAGCTCCCCGAGCTTGAATGGGAACAGTGCGGCAGCGGAATGAGCTGGGATCACGCCGACCACGCCGGCGCGGCGCAGCGCGGCTGGGAAATCGCCCGCGAGGCAATTTTGAGCGACCGCTACGATCTGGTGGTGCTCGATGAACTCAACATCGCGCTCCGCCAGCATTGGCTCGCGGTCGGAGAGGTTGTCGAAACCTTGCGAAACCGTCCGCCCCACCTCCACGTCATCGCCACCGGCCGCACCGCGCTGCCGGAAATCCTCGCCATCTCCGATCTGGTCTCGCGTATCGAGGACGAAAAACACCCCTTCCACCAGGGCATCCTCGCCCAGAACGGCATCGACTATTGAAAAAAACAACCCGGCGGAAAATTCCCGCCGGGTTGAGATCGCTCCGGAGCGCCGCTTACTTTTTGACGCTGCCGGGGGTGAAGAGGACGTCGATGTCGAGCTTGCCGTCGGCGGGGGCGACCGCTTCAAAGGTCGCCATCACCGCGCCCTTGTTCGGCGAATCGGTTTTGCCCATCAGTTTTTCGGCGGGAGTGAGTTCCCACTTGATTGCGGCCGGTTTGCGGACGGTGACGGTCATCGACGCCTTGCCCTTTTTGAGGTTGAGGACGTTGTCCGCGCTCGACGCTTCGACGCCCTGGATGCACATCTGCCAGCGAACCTTGGCCCCCGGCTTGAGCCCCGTGAGGCTATCGGTGATTTCCGCCTCGCGGTTCGGCAGCAGCGTACCGCGGCGGGTGCCCGATTTGAGCTGCTTGGCATAGAGCGGGGTAAGGTCGATCAACGTGGTCTGCCCGTCGTTTTCACCGCGGAATTCAACGATCCGGGCATCGCCCTTGACCTCCTGCTCCTGACCGTCGATCATCAAAATGTTGTGACTCTGCGGTCCGAGCCGGAAGAGCTTCCAGCGTTCGCTTCCCGGCTTCGAATTCCAGAGGTCGACCCCGGCGGTTTCCTGCTTGGTGTAATTCTCCATCCCGAGATCCACCGCCCAGCGGACACCGTCGGCCTCAAGGATGAAACTGCCGCCGTCCATGTGACCGTGCGGCCCCGCCGGCATCCCGGCTTTCATCCCGAGATAGGTGGCGCGGTTGGTCGCATCAGAGCGGTGAACGCTGATCGGAATCAATGAATCCTTGCCGCTGAAATAGGACAGCGGAATCTTCTCCGCGCCCTTGGCCGGATAGTCGCGCAGATAGAACATCGCCAGCGGCATCATCCGGTTGCCGCCCTTTTCCACGCTCTGGGGCCGGGTGCTTGTCATTTTGTCCAACGCCTGGCGGGAGGCGACGGTGAAACAGTCGAGCCGGTTGAAGCGGTCGATCAGCCAGATCTCGGCAAGATCGATTCCGCCGCCCATATTGCTGTCGGCATAACAGAACGACATCCCGACAGTGGTGTTGGTGGTGGCCGAAATAAAGTCCATCGTCTTGTCGAAGCCCTTGAGATCGGACAAGCCGTAGTCGGTGCCGAAGGCGGCGTTGAGCAGCCCCAGCAACGCGACGTTGAACTCGGTGCCGTAGCCCCAGTACATCGGCCCCTCGGGATAAGCGCCTTCCGGAGCGTAGGATTTCTCCATCGACAACGGCAGATTGACCACCGCGCGCTGAATCATTTCGGCGGCAAGCTTGGGATTGTCCTCATAGATCGCCAGCGCACCGGCAACCATCCCGTTATGGCAGACCGGCGACCAGTTGTTGGTGCCGGTGATCCACCATTGTTTGCCGGTGAGCGACGTCTTCAACCCTTTTTCGATGATCGCGTCGCTGACCAGTTTCCGTTCATCCGGAGTCATTTCGGCGTAAAGCCAGTCGTAGCCGACGGCCAGCGCGAGGGTCATTTCGCCGACGTCGAGGTAGTGGCTCGGATTCCAGTCGCTGAAGTTGGCGGCCGCGGTCATCTCGGCAATCGCCCGCTTGGCGAAACGCTTGTCGCCGGTGAGCAAGTAGGCCATCCCGAGGGTGTTGACCCGATGCAGCACCCGCCGCGAAGTCATCAGCAGCCGGCGGCCCTCCATAACCCGGTCGCAGGGCTTGTAGTCGAGCATCAGCGTGGCATCGTAGATGATGCGATCGGCCAGGGCTTTGCCGTCGGGGAGTTTGGCGTTTTCCGCGAGGCGCTTGAGCCCGTCCTTGCCGATGAACAAACGCGGCCGCTCTTTCGGCATCTTTTCGAGCGCCTTTTCGATGTCCTTGACGGTAACCTTGGCCGGAGCGGCCGGAGCGGCAGGGGCGGCGGAGGCGACGCAGCATGCGCCGACGGCAGCCAGGGCGATACAACTTTTCAACAACATCTCGCTTCTCCTCTTCAGGGGGTGAAAGTGACGGTGACTTTGGCGGACGCTACTTTGGCGTTGAAACGCAAACCGATCCGGGTGATGGTTTCCTTGTGGTTGACTTTCTCTTTGATTTCTTCGGTGACGAATTCAAAGGGCGCGGAACTGTCGATTTTGATCTTGACGCTTTTGCCTTTATAGGTAATCCGTGCCGTGTCCTTGCCGGTTGCTTCAAAAACGCCGGGAGTCAGCAGCGCGGTTTCAAAGGTGACCTCTTTGCTGAATTCCGCCTCGTCGGTGACCGCAAAGGAGCCGGGCGCGAGCCGCGAATAGCGGAAAGTCCGCACCAGCTTCTTGATCTCCGGCAGCTGATAGGCGGGGGCGATGTCGTAGCTCCGGACGAACTCCCGCTCATTGTTGACCGTCGTGAGAATCGGGGCGTAAGTCCCCTTGCCCGGCTTCTGGAGCTTGCCGTCGATCACCGGCACCGGATGGCCGAAGGAGTTGAGCAACTTCGACTCGTAGCGCTTGGCGCTGAACGTGCGCGCGGTGTAGACTTCGCTGCCGGGGTCGAAGAGCACCGGGACGCCGTCGACCACGACGACGTAGCTACCCACGTCATTGTGATTGTGGAGCTCGAAGTTGCTGCCGCCCTTGAATGAGGCCGCCATCCGGTTGTCCGGCGTCGACGGCCGCACCACCCCGATCCCGGAGTCGTCAAAAAGCGACGTATCGCCGGCATTCGCAGCGGTTTCCAATTTTCCTTCCGGGGCCGGTATGGCGGCGAAAAGGGCGAAGTCCTCGATGGTTCCGCCGGGACGGATACTCTTCCAATTTTCGCTCGGCCGGTCCATCAGGTAATCGCGCATGCCGAGCAAGATCGGCGAAGGTTTGGCGTCAAGCGAGCAATCGGCATAGGCGGGAACCACATCGCCGACGATGGTGATTTTTTCGGGAAACTCGCCCGGGCGGCGCATTTCAATTAAATCCATCAGGTTGATTTTGCCGCCGGTCGCCAGCCGCAGCATGGCGGCGAAACGGAGATTGTGGCCGTAGCCGTAGTTCCAATAGCCCATCCCCTCGGAGCAATAGCCGTCTGGCGAAAAGCCGATCAGCGAATAGCCGATATGCCGGGTGGCGGCATCGACGAGATCGATTTTGGCCTCCTGGTCCTCCTCGATCGCCAGCACCGTCCCCAGCACCCCGGCCCAGCAGACGGCGTTCCAGTTGTTGGTGCCGACCAGCCACCAGTCGGGTTTGACCGTGCCCTTGAGCATCGCGCGAATCGGAATCAGGGTGCGGACATACAACTGCTTTTTGAGTTCGGCGGCGGTTGCCGGCTTGAGTTCATCCTTGAGCAGCGCGTAAATCACCGCGTATTTCCAAGAGTTGAGGCTCGACACCAGTTCGATCCGGTTGCCTTTGCCGTCAAAGGTTTCGTGGTTGCGGTCGTGGGCCGGCAGCATCCAGCTCTTCATCTGAAAAATCACGCCGAGCGTTTCTTCGAGTTTGTCCAGATATTTTTTGTCACCGGTGCCGAGATAGGCCAGCGCGAAATCGTTGGCCGCGCCGGAGAGCCGGCCGTACGCTTTCTGATAATTATCGCGGTTGCCGTTCTTGTAATATTCGAAATAAAGCTCATCCGGAATCGGTTCGATTTTTTCTTTGAGCCGGGCGTCGGCGCGCTCGATGGTCTTGACCAGATTGGGGTCTTTGGCCAGTTTCGCCCAGGCGGCGCGGTCGGCGAAGGGCGGCACTCCCCCGGCAAACGGCTTGACGGTCAGCGACTGGCGGAGAATCCCGCGGTAATCGCAGTCGGTCGGAACTTTCTTCGGAGCAGGTGCGGGTTCGGGGGCGGCGGCCAAAATGCCGGGCAGCATCGCCAAAGCAGCCGCGATGGTACATTTGAACATGACAATTCTCCTTAAATCAAAAACGGACAGTCGTTGATCATTACGTAAGGGGTGAAAATCTCCCGGAGCGGCTCGCGCTTGCCGCTCCGGACGGCGTTCGCCAGATACTCCATCGCCCGGTCGGCCATCCGCCCGAACGGCATCGAAACCCCGGACAGATGGAAGCGCCCGCGCGGGTCATAGCTCTGAATATCGTCGAAGCACATGAGATAGACCGGATCGGTCAGTTTCGCCCGCACCGTTTCGAGGACGGCAAAGACGTTCGGCAGATTTCCCTCGGACATCACAAAGGCGATCTCCGGCTGGTGGTGGATGATAAAATTCCGGAGGTAGTCGAAATCCCAGAATTTGTCGCCGGGCACCACCATTTCCTCTTCAAGCTCAACCCCGTTGGCGGCAAAGGCGCGGCGGAAACCGATTTCGCGATTGTAGGCGGCGTAGTAGACCGGGTCGTGTGAACCGCCGATAAAGGCGATCCGCCGCGCCCCGTTGCGGAGCATCCGGCTGATGATCCGAAACACGGTGTCGGCATAGTCGACCGCCACATAGCTCAAGTCGGGGTGATCGCTGATGCGGTTGAACATCATCACCGGCATCCGCTTGGAGAGCTCGGCGATCTTGCCGTAATCCTGATCTGACACCAGCGGAAAAATCGCGCCGTCGATCCCCTCGCCCTGTTGCAGTTCACGGGTGCTTTTCAAAATCAGGTTGGCCTTTTGCTTGCGCCCGGCGCGCTGGCATTCGTCCAGCGTTTTGACTAAAAAGGGACTGAAGTTGAGCGCATTGTAGACCTCGATTCCGATATTGAGCTCGGCGACCGCCGGCTCCTGCTCCATCGGCATGCGGACGAAATTGCCGACGCCGGGGCGGCTGACCAAGCGGTTCTCTTCGATCAGCCGGGCCAGCGCTTTGCGCAAAGTGGTCCGGCTGACACCGCAGGCCTGGGCCAGTTCGTTCTCCGGCGGCAGCGCGCTGCCCGGCAAATAGCGACCGAGTTCAATATCGAGCCTGATTTTCTCGTAAGCGAGCAGATAACCGGTCGGTGTCATAGTTGATTCACAATCATCCGTCTGAGGGTTCGGGTCAAGTGCAATCCGGCAACGGCCGGATCGCATATAGTAAGCCGCAATTCCGCTTCTTTCAAGCCGGTTTTCCCAACTTGCGGCAAAAAAAACGGTCAATAAGTCTGATCGATGTCGCCGTAATACTGGCCGGCAGTCTTGCCGGTGCCTTGGAAATTGGCGAAAGCGCCCCGCTCGAAACTGCCGACGTGGCCGTCGAAGAAAACCGCATTGACCTTACCGCTGTTGGCATGGCGTTCCCAGCCGAAGACATAGCTTCCGGCCCAGTTGGCCGCGCTGGTCGAAGCGAGCGGATTGACCCAGTCGTAACCGTCATAAACATTAACCTTGCGCGACGCGTGGCGGACGCTCGAGGGCGAGAAATACTTGGTGGTGGTGGTGCTCGGACTGGTGTAGGAGCCGAAGTTGTTGCGGGTGTAGCCGCCCTTGCTGTTGAAGGCGCTGCTTTCGGGAAGGAAAGGCGTCAGCGAGCCGCCGGTGCCGGCGGAATAACAATCCTTGCCGGACTCCTTGACCGCGCCCGGACAGTGGACGACATACAAGTACCCGGTGGGGCGGAACATCAGCGTGGGAATGTAGAGCCCGTAAAACCCGAACCAGTTGGAACCGCTGCCGGGCTTGGAAAGATCGACTTTGTAGGTGGTGCCGCCGACGTAAATCTGATTCGGGGTGACCAGATTGTAATCGTTCTGATACATCGACTCGGCGTTGCCGAACTGGCGCAGAAGGCTCGCGCATTTGGCTTTGGCGGCGGTGTCGCGGGCGCGGTTGAGGGCGGGCAGCAGCATCGAAGCGAGAATGGCGATGATGGCGATCACCACCAACAGTTCGATCAGCGTGAAGAGTTGTCGTTTCATGGGTCTCTTTCCTTTCAGGTTTAGCCCGTCCCGGACGTCCGGCGTCAGTTGTTGCGATAGATATAGACTTTCGACTCGTTTTCATTTTTGTTGAACGGAAAGGAAGCGCTCGGATTGGCGCGGTCGTTGACTTTGAAACTGACGGTATTCCCGGCCAGCATCACCGAATTGACGCTGTTGGTATGACGCGCCATCGGAGTCCCCCAGCCGGACTGGGAAAAGTCGGCGTAGTCCGGGCTCCAGCGATAATAGCCGGTGGCCCCCTCGACCAGCGTACTGGTGTCGATCAGGAAAAACTTTTTGGAGGTGTTGCGGATTTTGGAGAGTTTGATCGCGCCGTCGTAGGAGTAGCGGCCGAGCATCTGCCAGACCGCACCGTAATGCGGCTGCCCCTGATACCAGCCGTTGGCCCCGGAGAGATCGTAAGTACCCTTCATCGAAGGACAGCGCAGCAAATTAATCGACATGTACGCCCCCTTGTTCCAGCCGGGCATCGCGGCATAGGTTCCCAGCGAATTCTGCCCCATCATCGCCTGAGTCCAGAACAGCACGCTCATATTGTAGTCGGCCGAAGGAATGACATCCTGATTGTCGACACTGTACATACTGAGCAGGGTGCCAAGCTGCTTGAGGTTGCCGGTACACTTGACGGACTGGGCTTTTTCCCGCGCCTGGTTGAGGGCGGGCAGCAGCATCGAAGCCAATATCGCAATAATCGCGATCACCACCAGGAGCTCAATCAGGGTAAACGATTGCCTTTTCATATCCCTCCGTGATTTTTCCCGCCAACTGTACATCACCAGTAAACCTGTTTATAATTTTAGCAAAGTTTTTCAAATTTGTCAAGGCTTTTCAAAAAAAAATCGTAAGTTTTTCGAAATTATCCGATTCTCCCCCCGCGGCGGGGGCGGATGCGATGAAACAATGCGCCGGGGGCGACAAAAAAAGCTTTTTTTCGGGTTTTGAGATGGAAAAAACGGCTTGCCGTGGTAAAGTATACCCGCACCCAACCCGAAGCCCGGAAAACATTCCGGTAAAATCTCCCGGAGCTCAAAGGAAATGCTTTATCTGTTAGCGAATTACAGCGATTTTTTCGGTCCCCTCCGTCTATTTGAATACGTATCGTTCCGCGCCGGCGGCGCCGCCGCCTCCGCCTTTTTGCTGGTGCTGCTGCTCGGCCCCTGGACCGCGCGCACGCTGAAACGGCTCAACACCCAGGCCGCCAGCCGCTACGCCGACCTCTTTCCGCCGGAATGGGTGGACAAGGAAAAGGAACGCACCCCCTGTATGGGCGGCTTGCTGATCATCGGCGCGGTGGTGCTCTCGTCCCTCTTCTGGACCGTGATCACCAACCCGATCTCATTGGTGCTGGTCGGCAGCACCGCCGCCTTTGCCGCGCTCGGCTTTCTCGACGACTACCAGAAAGTCTTCAAGAAGAACCGCGACGGCATCTCCGCCCGGCTCAAACTCTTCGGCCAGTTCCTGATCGCCGGCCTCGCGGTCGCTTTCCTCTGCAAACTCCCCGGCCCCGGCGAATACATGTACCAGCTGATGGTCCCCTTCATCAAAGCCCCCGTCCTCAACGGCTCCTGGCTGGTGCCCGTGGTCGCCGTCCTCACCATCGTCGCCATGTCCAACGCCGTCAACCTCACCGACGGCAAAGACGGCCTCGCCAGCGGTTGCACCTTCATCGCCGTCCTGACCTTCGCCACCTTCGCCTACCTGATGGGCCACCGCGTCTTCGCCGGCTACCTCAACATCCCCTATATCAACGGCATCAGCGACGCCGTGGTCTTCTCCGCCGCCATCGGCGGGGCCTGCATCGGCTTCCTCTGGCATAACTGCAACCCCGCCGCCATGTTCATGGGCGACACCGGCAGCCTCGCCCTCGGCGGCGCCATCGGCCTCCTCGCCGTCCTCACCCGCCAGGAATTCCTCCTCCTCCTGATCGGCTTCGTCTTCCTGATGGAAATGCTTTCGGTCATGATCCAGGTCGCCAGCTTCAAAACCACCGGCAAACGGGTCTTCCTCTGCACCCCCATCCACCACCACTTCGAACGCAAAGGCTGGACCGAAACCCAAATCGTCGTCCGCTTCTGGATCATCGCCATCGTCTTCGCCCTGATCGCCCTCTCCACCCTCAAACTCCGCTGACCTCCAATCGCGGCAGCACCCGTAACGCACGGGGGAGAAGACAAAACTTTTT
>CAZRFG010000145.1:0-8650 GCA_964599205.1 uncultured Victivallaceae bacterium | reverse complement strand
CCCGTCGGGGAGGACCAGCCGGTAGTTGACTTGCGCATCCGGCGGCAAGCCGTCAAGCCGGACCGTCGCCGCCTCATTCGCCGTCAGCGTCACCGGAATCCGCCGGTCGCCATACTCGACGCTCACCGTCCGGTTTTCGCGGCTGAGCAACGAGAGGTCAAGCGTACGGTCGGTCGGCCGCCCGGCGATCAGTTGCACCGGCTCCGCCGCTCCGAGTACGGCCAGAAAGACTATCAGACCCAATAGCAATCGCACTTTCATCGTCCGCTCCGGATTTGATTTGGTTCTATTCATAAGAACCACCGGAAACGAAAAATATTGCAGCAAAATCAAAAAAAAACATTCCGGAAGTCCCGGTCCCGGCCCTTGTTTTTGCCCCCGCCGGGTGTATATTGCGCCATCGGAAAGGGGTGCGGTATGAAAGGTTTCTGGCTGGGATTGGGAGCGGCGCTGCTGCTGGGGGTAACCGGGTGTGCGAATACGGATGACGCCGTCTGGAGCGGGGGGGGAGGCGGCGGAAACGTGGGCACAATGGCATACGGGGCCGGGTATGCGGACGACGGCAGTTTGAAAGCTCAGCCGCCGACCGGCCTGACCTTGCCGGAAAGTCCCGCCGAACGCGAAATGGCCTATGCCGTCTCGCTCAAATTCAACACCCGTGACGTAGCCGCCGCGCTCAAAAAAGCGGAAGAGCTCGGGCGCGCGCTGGGCGGTTACGCCACCAGCATTGACGACGACTCGATCGAGCTCAAAATTCCGGTTTCGAAACTCAACGACGCATTGAAGTCGTTTGAAACCTTGGGCGTCTTGGCTTCGCGCTCGGTCACCGCCCGGGACGTGACCGAGGAAATCGTCGACGTCCGGGTCCGGCTCGAAAATCTCCAGAAGCTTCAACTCAAACTTCAGAAACTCCTCGAAAATGCGGGTAAAGTCTCCGAACTCCTCGAAGTGGAGCGCGAACTCGCCCGGGTCACCACCGAAATCGAGCGATTCGAGGCCAAAAAGAAGACGCTTGCACTCAGCGTCAACTACGCCCAAGTCACCATCCGCTTCACCGCGCTCGACGATCCCGCCCTCAACCGCAATCTCGTCGTCGTGCCCTGGGTCGCCGGCCTCGGCGAAGAGATCTGGAACAGCGAACTTCCCGCCAACCGGTGCACCCGCAAACCGTTCAGCTGCGAACTCCCGGCGGGCTTCGTCACCGTTGCGGCCGGTTCGGATGACGGCGAAAGAGTGCTCTACGCCATCAACGCCGAGGAAGTGGTCCTGAAGCTGAGCCGGCTTCCCAATCTCGACGGCGCGACCAACGCCTTTTATCTGCCGCAGATTCCGCGCGCGCTCAAGTCCCGCAATTTCACACTCACTCCGCCGGAAGTCAAGAAGAATGCCGACGGCGTCGTTTTCGACAGCGTCAAAGCCGATTGTTCGCAGGGCGAGACCGCCTGGACCTATCAGGTGATTTTCACCGTAAGCGAAGGCAATTTTTTCTTCGGCGGCAAAGTATTCCTGATCGAGTGCTGGGGTCCGGCGGCGGCGGTGGAAAAAGTCGATTTCCCGAAATTCCTTGACTCGATTTCACTTTGAGGAGGCGTTATGATCACCATCGATGCGGACGAAACCGATCTTGCCGCCATGCTGGAAGCGCTCGCGCCCGGCAAGGTCACAGTCGGGAACGGCGAAATCACCGCCAAGATCAAAGGCAAATCCATCCGGCTGAACCAATTGAAGCTTGAATTCATGACCGATGTGACTTACGAAGACAGTCTCCAAGCCGATGTCGCCGGCCGTATCGAGGACGGTCATGCCCATCTGGAGGCGGAAATCCGATGATCACCATACGCGCCAACCAACATGACCTGGACCTTGTCGCCAAAGGCTTAAAATTTCAAATCGGCAAGGCGAAAATCCGGGTTCGCGACATCAGCGAAGAGCACGGCGTGACCGTTGAATTCAACGCCGGGGAAAAAGCTGAATTGTCGCGTTGGCAACGAATGCTGCCATCCGTGAGCATCCGGGCTCATCATTTCGAAGGCCGCGACGAAAAACTCCATTTCGAGTTGAAGGAGGTCTCCGTGTCAGGCTGGGCCCTGCCCGGCTGGACGGTCAAAGCGGGCATGAAAATCATCCGCAGCGAACGGGTGCAGCAATGGATCCCCAAGGAAAAAGTGCCCATTGAGTTCAACTCCCCCTCGCAAGTCGCGCTGCTGCTCGAACGAATCAAGAAAAAATTACCCTTTGACTTCAAAATCGCCGACATCAATCTTGTCGGCGACGAAGCCGTCGTCCGGCTGACCGTCGTCCCGCTGCCGGCTCAGAAGGGAATGTAGAAGAAGTATCCGCCCGATTTGCCTTTTTCGCGGTAGGTGCTGAATACCCGGTGGAGGAAGTTGAAGCGGTAGTCGTCGCCGTCGCGCCGCATCGAGACGAAGGGGAAGACCAAGGTATCCGAGCGCGCCCCTTCCTGCTGATGGCGATAGAGGAGCTTGAAAATCGAGATGCTCGACTGCTCCGTCCCGCGCCGCTCACCCTCGGCGAAGAGACCGAGAAAAACGCGCCAATCCGAAAAATCCCCGACCTGACGGCATCCCCAGAGGAGCGACGCAATTCCCTGTTCCTCGGTCAGTATCACCGCCTCGGCGTTCAATTTTTCGGCCAGCATCTGCGCGTCGGCCAGCGTCGCCGGCGCTTTGACCGGCCGGGTTCCCGCCAGGGCCGGAAGCTGTCCGGCGATGCTAGTGCGGCATTCGGCGATGACTTGCGGCAGCCGGTCACACTCCGCCCAGAGGCTGCTGAGCTCGATAATTTCTTTAAAGAACGGCTCTCCCGAATTTATGCGCTTTTCCACTTTGGCGTTTTTCGCAAAAGCTTCGACCGCTCGCCGGTCGGCCAATTCCGGCTTGGCGGAGCGGAGCGCGGCGAGCAATTCCGCCGCCCTGGTTTCGGCCTTGATCAGCGACGTGTCGGCGCGCTCCCAGCGTTTGACCGCATCAAGCACCTGATTGATCGCCGCCGCCTGGCCCGCGACCGCCGGCGTCCGGTAGGTGGCCCGGTTCCGGAAAAAAAGCATGCCGGCGCCAAAGAAATCAGACTTGAATGGCTGATTCATGCCGTTTTTTTCCAGCACTTTGATTTCAACCACCGGCACGGTTTCATCCGGGCTCAAAGTCTGGCCCACGTACAGCGGGAAGAGCAGCGAAATCGACTCGGCCCGCCCTTTTTTGCCGCCTCCCGAGAGCAGCGGCAGCGACAGCCAGCCGTCGTGCCCCCAGCCGGACATCAGCGCCCACAGCACCACCGCGTCGTCATGCGGCTTCCGGGTGACCGTGAATAACGGGAAAAAAGTGCACGAGGAGACACTTTCAGTCTCATTGGGAAGTTCACCGCGGAGGCTTTCGACAAATTCATGCATCGATTCGACATCGCAGACATAGTCGGGCAACGCTGCGGTCTTGACCCCAAGCTCCCGCAACATCATCCCGGCGCGGATGCGCAAATACGCGTTGTATTCGGTATTCTGCCCGAATTTCCAGCCGAGGGACTGGAGTTCACTCAGTTGGCGGCAAAGTTCGACGGGATAGCGCGTCGAGTGCTCCCCGCCGGCCAACAGCGGCAACGCCAGCCAGTTCCGCCACTCCAGTTCGCCAGGCCGGACGTTGCTGCGGGATTCGGTCGTAAACACCAGCGGAGTCAGCACCGAGGAATAACTCCAGTTCGCTTTGCGATGGCAATACCCGAGCAAACCCAACAGCGCCGTAGTGCGCGATTCACGATCCGACGCGCTGCGGCTCAGCAGCGGAAAAAAGCCCCAGTAGTCGGTCCGCTCGACCGTCCGCTTGGCCTTGATCGCCCCGGCCAGCGCTTTGAACTCGGAATATGTTTGCGGGCGTTCGGCGATGCCGAGCTGACTCAACCGGTGATGGATCAGCGGTTTGCGATATCCCCAACTCTCGGGGCGAAAGCTGCGGGAATCCACCCCTGAAACCGGCATCCGGTAGGTTTCCTTGCTTCCCCAGTAGGGCATGGCGGCCACGAGTTGGAAATTCTCCTCCTTGAGTCCTTCCAGACCGTTGTCCGACGCTGCTGGCGTCTCCCGGCTCCGGTACCAGAGCGGCCCCAGCACCGAGAGCATCGATTTCTCCGGCGTATTCTGCCACCCCGCCACCGGGGAAAGAAAGAACGAGCCGTCATTTTCGATCGAATAAAGCGGAAAAAAGTACTGGTCGCCCGACGATTTGAAGCGGTAGAGCGGCCAGAAGCCGCAACTCGCAACCTTGCCGTCCCCGCCGAACCGCCACCACGCCGGAGTGACGTAGTTGAGCTGCGGCGAAAATCGCAGCAACGGGAAAAAACCGCCTTTTTCGAGTTCATTTTGATCGTTTAACTCCCACCACGCGAGCGTGACCATGCGGAAGCAATCGCCGAAGTGGCAAAGTCCCGGAGCAATCCCCCACATCCTCCAATTTCCCTCGCGGTTGCGATCGGCATAAAGCAGCAAATAGTGGTTGAAGCCTTGCCGCCGCCAGGAAAAAAGCGGAAGCGAGGTCAGTTGTTCGAGTTTGCCGTCGCGGCCGCTCCGCCACCAGGTGTTGAGCGCGTACCCCCAATCCTTGCCGGTGGCGGCGAGCGGGAAGAAGCCCCAATCCCCGCGCCCGGTCCAAAACGGGCCGTAGAAACTCAACCGCTCGTCGCTGGAGTGGAGGAAAAACGGAAAAAAGCTGAAGCGTCCCGGCGTCCACCAGGCGTTGAGCGCCCAGCCGTCGCCATTCGCGGGATTCCAGGCTGAGAGCGGGAAAAGCACCGCGTGCTCGTTGCCCTCCTGATTGTAGAAGGGGCGCACCGCGAAGCCGTAGGGGTCGCGGTCGATCATCGGCCAGAGCACGCTGTAGTAATCGGCGTTGCGGAAGAAGAGCGGCCAGATGTTGACCAGCGACTGGTCGAGCCCGTTGAGCTGATCGCCGGTCCGGCGGACGGCTCCGGCTTTGGCCTCGAAATTGGCCACCCGTTCGGCCTTCGGCGCTTCGTAGGAACCCAATGCGCCGCCGGACATCCGGACCATCCGGTCGCTCGAGGCGCATGATGAAAGCACGAGCGCGGCCAGCAGCGCCGCCGGAATTCCGATCATTGTTCTCATAACAAGGGTTCCTCCGGTTGAATAGTGATACCCTATCACCGCGGAGGCGATTTGTCAAATCAATCGCGCCAGAGTTTCCGGATGGTCAGGATCAGCGCCACCGCGGAAGCGGCGAAAACCGCGGTCAGAATGGTTCCCGCCGTGAAACGCCCGAAGAGCAGCGCCCCGGCGGCGAAAAGCCCGGTCCAGACCACGTTGACCCCGAGCACCCAGCCGAGAATCTGAAGGGGAATGGTGCCGTCGCTTTTGACCTCCGGGCAATTGGCGGCGATTCTGCGCCACCCCGGCCCGGCGGGGCGGACCAGCCGGTAAAAGGCCTCCAGTTTCGCCGCCTCCGCCGGACGGGTCAAAAAGGTCACCGCGACCCACACCAGCGTGGTGCCCGCCACCGAAGCGGCCAGCACCCAATGCGGCGAAAATTTATACCCGCACTTGGCGAGAACCAGGAAGACGACGGCGAGGGCAAAGGACGAAATCATCGCCGCCACTTCGCTCCACGCGTTGATCCGCCACCAGAACCAGCGGAGGAGATAGAGGAGCCCGGTCCCCGCCCCGATCGAGAGCAGGAGTTCAAACGAAGTTTTGGCCGAGTCGAGGACAAAGGTCAGCAGGCCCGAAGCAATCATCAGCCCGGCGGTGACCAGCCGCCCCACCATGATGTAGTGCTGTTCACTCGCCCCCGGCTTGACGAAGCGCGAATAGAAGTCGTGAACCAGGTACGACGCCCCCCAGTTGAGGTGGGTGCTGAGGGTCGAAATGTAGGCCGCCAGCAACCCCGCGATCATCACTCCCATTAAGCCCGAGGGCAGAAACCGCAGCATCGCCGAGTAGCCGAGGTCGTGGCCGAGAAGATTGTTCGGCACATGGGGAAAAGCCCGCTGGATATCGGAGAGCTGGGGATAGACCAGCATCGAGGCCAAGGCGACGATGATCCACGGCCACGGCCGCAGCGCGTAATGGGCGAGGTTGAAAAAGAGCGTCCCCCCGAGCGCGTCGCGTTCCGAGCGGGCGGCGAGCATCCGCTGCGCGATGTAGCTCCCGCCGCCGGGTTCGCTTCCCGGATACCAGACGCTCCACCAGTGGACGGTGAGAGGCAGGATCAGCACGGTGACGAAAAGCTCCGGATTGGCGGCGGGATCGGGGAAAAAGGTCATCTTGTCGGCCGGAATTTTCTCGATCAGCCCGGCGAGCCCGCCGACTTCCGGCTGGCGGAGGGCGAAAACCGCCGCCACCACCGCGCCGGTCATCGCGATCCCGAACTGGATCATATCGACCACCATCACCCCCCACAGGCCGGAAATCGCCGAAAAGAGAATATTGAGCACGCCGCAGATGATCAGCGTGGTTCCCATCGGCAGTCCGAAGACCACATTGGCGATCTTGACCGCCGCCAAATTGACGGTCGCCATGATGAAGCAGTTGAAAATCAGCCCGAGGTAGATCGCCCGGAAACCGCGCACCACCCCGGCGGCCTTGCCGGAGTAGCGGATTTCGTAGAATTCAAGATCGGTCATCACTCCCGAGCGCCGCCACAGTCCGGCATAGAAAAAGACCGTCAGCATCCCGGTGAGGAGGAACGCCCACCACACCCAGTTCCCGGCGATGCCGTTCTGGCGGACGATGTCGCAGACCAGGTTGGGGGTGTCGGTGCTGAAGGTGGTGGCCACCATCGAGACCCCGATCAGCCACCACGGCGCGGCCCGCCCGGAGACGAAAAACTCGCCGACCCCCTGCGAGGATTTGCGGGCAAGCACAATGATCGGAATGAAACAGACCAGCAGCGAAGCCGCCACCACCACCCAGTCGAGCACCGTAATTTGCATAATTGTTTTAACCTTGAATCAGTTTCGCGCTAAATGGATGAGCCGGTTGCAAAAGTAATTTCGGGAACGATCCGGAAGCGGAGGTTTTTCCGCATGACCGGGTAGATTGAGGGGGCATACCCCAAGCGGTATGTCCCGAAATCGCTCCCGGACAGACGGGAAAACCAACCTTCCGGGCGACCGAAAGGACTTTTAAAATTGGCTCAGATACCTAAAAATAGCGCTCCGGACGGCGAAAGTCAAACGTCCGGAGCGCGTCGAACCGGCTTATCGGGAAAGAAAAATTTCGCGGATCCGGAGCGCCGGTTCGACGGTTTCGTCGGCGACGATCCGAATTGCCTTGACCGGCTTGGCCGGGCCCTTGAATTCAGCGACCCCGTTGGCGAATTTGGCCGCCTCGACAAAATTTTCCCCGTCGGCGGAGGTCAGCAGCCGACCGTTGCGGATCAAATGGCTGCGGCCGCCGTAGACACCCCGCGCCGCCACCACTTTGATCCCGGAGAGGGTTTGGGGCGCCTCAAAGTCGAGCCGGACTTCGGAGCCCTTGACAAACGGCCCCTTGCTCTGGTAGAACGAATTGATGTCGTCGTCAAAAGCCCGCTTGAGCGGATGCTCCGGAGCCGCCTCCGGCCCGCTCACCGTCCATTTACCGAGCCCGACCGTCCGGTTGAACACCGGGAAGAGATTCCCCTGCCGTCCGATCACCGCGATCCGGAGATTGGTCAGGCCGTCGATTTTCAAAGCTTCGCGATATTGCGGCGAGGATTTGGTCGGATAGGAGCCGTCAAGGGTGTAATGAATCGCCGCCCCGGGAACCGGAGTGCCGATTTCGACCCGGCCGTCGCGCTCGGCAATGCGCAGCAGTCCGCCGTCGGGCCGGTAACTCACCCCGGCATCGTCGAGGATGGGCAAATAAGCCTGGAGCCGGTTCCTGAAATCGCCTTCGTCAAGCCGGTCGGAGCCGGTCCAGCCGACTTCGGCCAGCGCCAGCGTGCGGGGGAAGAGAAGGTACCCCGCGTGCCCTTCGTTCGGCACGTATTCGGTCCACAAAGCGCCCTCGACGCCGAGGATAAAGCGCCGTTTGTCGGCGGCCAGCGTATCCGGCACCGGCTTCAGGCGGTAGGTTTCCTCCCATGTATTCACAATCCCGATCGAGAGCGGTTCGCCGAGCCCCTGGGCGTAGTCAAAGTAGCACTTCGAGGTCTTCATGATGATCATTTCGCGTCCGGCTTCGGCCGGTTTGACGCCCGGCTCGTCGCGTTCAAACCGGGTCATCACGGTTATTTCCGGAATGGTGCCGCTGCCGAGAATGATTTCGTCCCACCCGGTCGGCTTGCGATGCTGCTGGCGGCAGAAGTCGGCGATCCGGTCGACAAAATAGTGTTGCAGCTGATTGCTGTTTTTGAAGCCTTTTTCGGCGGACAATTTTTTGCACGCGGGACAGCTTTCCCAGTATTTGCCGCGGACTTCGTCGCCGCCGAGCACAATATAGGGGGATGGGAAAATCGCAAAGACTTCGCTCAATACGTTTTTGATGAATTCATAGCTCGACTCGCGGGCGGCGCAATAGACATTGCTGCCGCCGCTGATGTCGCATTTGAGAAGTTCCGGATAGTTGGCGATCGCGACGGTCGAATGGCCGGGAATGTCGATTTCGGGAACGATCGAGATATTCCGCTTCGCGGCGTAGTCGACC
>CAZRFG010000144.1:0-8655 GCA_964599205.1 uncultured Victivallaceae bacterium | reverse complement strand
GCAATCCCCGGCTTCCGGAGCCCGCGACCGGCGACTGGTGCGAATCGCACCGCGACGCCGATGCCGGGCTCCACACCGAGGCCTGGCACGGCGACATCCGGCCCGACCGGGTGCGGCGCGGCCGGGCCGGATACTACGGCGAAGTTTCGTTCATCGACAGCCGGATCGGGCATCTCCTGACCTATCTCAGATTGTACCATCCCGATTTCTGGCGCAATTGCTGGATCGTCTTCACCGCCGACCACGGCGACATGCTGGGCGACCATTACCTCTGGCGCAAAACCTTTGCCTACGAGGGGAGCACCCACATTCCCCTTTTCATCGTCCCGCCCGCGTCCGACGCGGCGGCGGTGCGGCGCGACGCGAGCCATGTGGCGGAGTTGCGCGACATCATGCCGACCGTGCTCGAAATGGCCGGACTCCCCGCGCCCGATTACCTCGACGGGGCGAGTCTGCTGCCCTTGATGCGCGGCGAAAATCCGGCGTGGCGGCGCTGGCTCCACGGCGAGCACTGCACCTGTTACGCACCCGAGCAGGAGATGCAGTTCATCACCGACGGCGAAGTCAAGCTGGTCTGGCTGCCGCGAACCGGCGAAGAGCAGTTCTTTGACCTTGCCGCCGATCCCGGCGAGTGCCGCAACCTGATCGCCGACCCGGCTTATGCCGGCCGCGCCGCCGACGCGCGGCGGGAATTGATCGGGCGTCTCGCGGCGCGCCGCTGCGGCTGGTGCGAGGACGGCAAACTCTCCGCGCCCGCCGGACACATGATTTCGCCGTGGGCGAACCGGGCGTATTGCGGACCAGACCGGGAGCGAAAGTAAATGGCGGTGACCGCATATTTTGCCGCGCACTGGCCGATGCTGCTCGAAGCCCTCGGGCTCGGCGCCGGGGTCGGCATGCTGACCGGGTTTTTCGGCGCGGGCGGGGGATTCATCATCACTCCCGCCCTCAATATCTTCCTCGGGCTCGAGATGAATCTCGCGGTCGGCACCAGCGCCTGTCAGGTGCTGGGGGCTTCGACCTTTTCGCTCTGGCACCACTTTGACCGGCGGATGCCGGGGATCCGGGTGGCGATGGCGATCGGCGGCGGCATCCCGGCCGGAACTTTCCTCGGCGCGCGGCTGGTCGAACAGCTCAAGGACATGTCGCCGTGGACGATCCGCGGCGCGGTGGTCGATCCGGTCAATCTGGTGCTGCTCGCCGTCTTCGCGGTGTTTTTGTTCGCGATCGCGGTTTGGATGCTGTACGACGCTTATTTTCGCCGCCGCCCCGGCGAGGGGGAGTGCGCATGCGGTTTGCTGGGACACCTCGCGATCGGGCCGACCTACCGGTTCCGCACCATTCCGGCGGGGCCGTTCAGCATTCCGGTGCTGGTGGCGCTGGGGCTGGGAATGGGGTTTCTCGGCGGGCTTCTCGGGATCGGCGGCGGGGTGGTGATGCTGCCGGCGCTGGTGTATCTGGTCGGTCAGGACGTCAAATCGGCGACCCGGACGACCACGCTCTTGATCTTCGTCTCCGGCCTCTTCAGCACCGCGTTTCACGCCGCGCGCGGGAACATCGACTATGTGGTCGCGGCGGCGCTGGTGGGCGGCGCTTTTTTCGGCGCCCGCTGGGGAGCGGTGTTGCACCGTCGCGCCGGGGACAAGGATATCTGCCGCTATTTCGCACTGGTGGTGCTGGCGGCATGGCTGATGGTGGCGCTGAAGCTCGGCAACCTTTTTCTCTGAGGTTTGAAAAAACAAAAGAAAGGCATCGCAGATGCCTCGGTCCAGACCACCGTCTGGGCGTGGTCCAGCGGCGAAAGCGCTGGTCGTTCCGGCTCCACCGGAGCGAAATTAAGCTCCGAAGGAGCGCTTGATCGTCATTTCAGCAAAAGCGCGGTCACGATTTTCCGGCGCAGCGCGGAAAATCGTGACGGTCGCGCGTTGCTGCCCCGTCAAGGCCGGGGCATTTTTTTATTTTTTGAGATGTTCGAAGCGTGACTTGTCGGCCAGCGAGACATTGCCCTCGACCCGGCCGTCGTCAAGGTCGTCGACCTGACGCGTCTCAAGATCGCGGAACAGCCGCCGCAGATCGATCACTCCGCCGATCGAGAACCACACCGCGGTCACCGCCGCCATCAAACCGGGGATGACCAGCGCGACCACCAAAAAGTAATGGCTCCACCACTCAAGTTTCCACGGCGCGAAGAAGTTCCAGACCACCACCGCCACGAATCCCAAGCCGAACATGTAGACAAAGGAGTAGCCGAACACCGCCCAGGCGATGACCCGGTCGCTCCGGGTGTATTCCGGGGTGATCCCGATCAGCTTTGAGAAGACGGTACGGACCTTCCACGGCTCGGCGGCCGGGGCGACGCCGTCGACGCTGTATTCGCCGCGGTGAAGCATCCGGTCGAGGTTGAAGGGCGTGCCGCGCGTGACGTAGGAGCCGATCAGGTAGGCGGCGATCCCGGCGAGCATCGCGATGAGCGAGATTTCAACCGAGTTGACCGGGAACTTGACCGGGTTCATCTCCCAGACGATGTAGGGATTGAACGGGGCCGACACCGTGGCGAGAAATTCTCCGGCGGGGCGGGCGAGGCCGCTCCGGTCCAGCCACGGGTAGACGTAATCCGCCCAGTTGCGCTGGACCAGGATGCCGCCGAGCGACACCCCCATCCCGGTGATCAGCGAGGCGAACGCCCCGGCGGTGGTGCCGAACCGGCTGTAGAGCCCGAACACCATCACCGGCCCCGCGCCGCCCAGCCACATCGAGGCCATGATGGTCATGAAGAGGTTGATGTAGTCGAGCTGGGCCATCAGGAACGATCCGGCGAAGAAAAACAGCGCCACCGCGACCGACATCAAGCGCAGAAGATTGATGTGGGCGCGCGGCGACAGCGGTTTTTTGCGCAACGGCAGGATCACGTCCTGGGTGATGGTCAAGGCGGCGCTGAAAATCCGGCTGTCGTCGGTCGAGAGCATCATCAGCACCATCAGCAAACAGAAGAGTCCCATCATCCCCGCCGGCAGCAAGTGGCGCATGGTCATCGGCAGCATCATCTGGTTGTAGAGGGTGCGGAATTCCTGGAACTTGAGGTGGCCGTCCTGCCCCTCGAGGAGGGTCTGGTGCGCCTGGTCGAGATAGACCGTGTCGAGGTTGCTCTGGCGCGACAACGGCGCGGTCGCTGCCAGCGGCGGGATCGCCTCGAGCCGGGCGGCGAGCTTGGCCCGGAGCCCGGTGTTTTCGACCACTTCCCCGGCGACCCGGTCGGAGATCGCGGTGCGGACTTCGCGGGCGTCCTGA
Organism: uncultured Victivallaceae bacterium; assembly: GCA_964599205.1. Taxonomy (GTDB): domain Bacteria; phylum Verrucomicrobiota; class Lentisphaeria; order Victivallales; family Victivallaceae; genus JAVBUI01. The sequence goes on along the minus strand of CAZRFG010000144.1, from coordinate 5,367 downwards.
CGGTAGTTGGGATGGTTGAGCAAGGTCAGGAGCGCAATCGCCAGCAGTACGTAAAAGACCGAGGAAAAACCGGTCCGCCAGGTGCCGAGCACCCCGGCCATCTTCTGCTCGTGCGGAGTCCGCCCCGCCGAGGTGCTCCCCGCGCCGATCCAGCTGGCGCGGTTGAGCACCGCCGAGAAGATCAGGACGCCGAGCGCGAAGAAGTTGAAGTCGCGCAGCGATTTGATGTCGTAGGGATCGAGGAAGCTTTCGCCGGGAACACGGTTGGTCATCACCGCGATCACTTCGCCGCTCCACGAGAATTTGCAGAGCACGAAAACGATGAAGAGCACCAGCATCGGGTAGCAGATCAGCCCCTGCAAGGTGTCGGTCACTACCAGCGCCAGCGTTCCCCCCAGCCAGATGATGGTCACCGCCAGCGCGAGGAGGATGAAGACCACCAGCGCGAAGGTCGGCACTTGCCAGTCTCCGATCGTCACCCGGTGGGGCAGATCGAGGAAGTAGATGAAGAACCGCGCCGCCACCGCCGGGCCGATCATATTGGTCAGCATCTCCGAAACCGACCGCAGCGAGGCGGCGAAAATGCGGAACTTGCGGTCGTAGCGGAGTTCGAGGAACTGCCCGAGCGACATCGCGCGGGTTTCCCGGAAGCGGTAGAAGCAGTAGCCGGTGAGCGACATGATGACGGTGAGCGGCATCAGGAGATTCTGCCAGAAACTGAGCGCGAAGCCGGTCTGATAGTTGACCTCGGCCGCCGCCACCAGTCCGATCACCGAGAGGCCGACCACCACGTCGGCGACGCAGATCACGTAGCGGCCGCAGAGCCGTCCGGCGGAGAGATAGTCGGCGACGCTGCGCGCATATTTCTGCGTTTTGGCAGCGAGGTAGATCACTGCGGCCAGGGGCAGCAGTACGATGAGATAATCCCAGAAGCTCATGATGATTTACTTGGCGGCGTTGCGCAATGCGTCGGTGAGGGGAGTGCTGCCGTCCGGCATCCGGTCGTGGTAGATCGCCCAGACGAAGACGCCGCGATAGCCGTTTTCTTTGGCCCAGCGGGTTTTGGCGGCGATGCTCTCGGCGTCGTCGGCGAGGATCAGGGTTTTGCCGTCGGCGGACTGCCAACTTACGCCGCAGGTCTGCGGGTCAAAAGTCCGGGTCATCCCGGCGCTCTTTTTGGCGATATCCTTCCAGCCGAGGCTGGCGCGGCGTTTGGCCGGATCGTTCTTGGGGATGGCTTCGCCGGGGGCGAGGTTTTCGTAGGCATAGCCGTAAAAGGGGAGGCCGATGCAGATTTTGTCTTTGGGGAGATCCTTTTCGTCGGCGAAGAACTTGAGCACGCGCTCGGTGCTGATCGCGCCCGGCGGGTCGGCGGGAGCCCGGAGCGGGGCGTGGTAGCGGGCTTGACTCCAGTTGAAGTCATAGGCCATCAGATTGATCCGGTCGGCCCGGTTCAGCATCTCCTTGTCAAGGTGGCGGACGAACCATTCCGCGCCGACGGTGATGGTGAAGAGCTTGCCGGGCCCGGCGGCGTCGAGCCGCTTGCGGATCGCGTCGGCGAGATTCTTGAAGCGCTCGGCATTGACTTTGTTCATGTCGCCTTCCCAGTCGAGATCGACTCCGTCGTAGCCGTTCTGAAGGGCGAATTCGACGATTTTGGCGGCGGCCTGATCGGCTTTTTCGGGCGTTTCGCAGACCGTCGGCATGATGTTGTAATTGCCGCCGCCGACGCTGATCAGGATTTTGCGGCCGGGCTTGGCGTGGACGGCTTTGACCGTTCTGGCGATTTCGAGCCCGTCGTCGGGCTGGAGCTTGCCGTCGCGGTCGAAGCGGAGAAAGGCGTGATAGATGAGGTCGTAAGTGTCGAGGTCGATTTTTTCCGGCGGCAGGCCTTTGACGCCGTAGCCGGGATAGTAGCCGCCGACTTCGAGGCCGGTTGCGGCCGCGGCGAGGAGGGCGGCGAAGCCGAGGAGCAGGGCTTTTTTCATGGTGCTTGGTCCTTTCGCCGGATTTACCAGTTGATCGCGGTCGAGGTGATCGGAACGGTGCGGAACCCGCCCTGCGCTCCGGCGACCACCGCCGAGATGCGGAAGAGGTTGCCGCCGGCCGCGGTGGTGTCCGCTTTGCAGGTCAGCACCTTGGTGGTGAAGTCGTCGACGCCGGTGGGGGTGACGTGGCCGTCGAGATAGAGCGTGTTGGCGCGGTCGTTGTGGGCGAGATAGAGGTTGGAATAGCCGCTGGTGGGATTGTTGTGGAGCATTTTGAAGACCGGGGCGTTGCCGTTGGAGCCGCCGAGGGTTTCCCACGAATCGGCGATCAGACTGACCCGGGTGGGGCCGGCTTTCTGGATTTTGGAGTACTTCATCGAGAGCGCCGCGCCGCTGCCGCCGCCGTTGCCGGAGGAGCTGTTGGCGTACCACGCGCCGTAGGAGTTCCAGACTCCGGAGTTGAGGTTGATCGACTTGGTCGCCGAGGGGCAGAACATGACGTTGTTGGTGCGGTTGTTGGCGTTGTAGGGCAAATACTGATAGTAACCGAGCACCGCGCTCCAGGCGAAGACGTTGGGCGGCGGGGTGCTGCGGATGATCGAGGCGTCCCCGGCGTTGCCGGAGCGGAACCAGTCTTCGTAATCCTGGAAGTAGAGTCCCCAGGCCGAACCGATCTGGCGGAGGTTGCCGAGGCATTTGACGGCGTGGGCGCGTTCGCGGGCCTGGTTGAGGGCGGGCAGCAGCATCGAAGCGAGAATGGCGATGATCGCGATGACCACCAACAGTTCGATCAGCGTGAAGCAAGAGCAGCGTTTTTTCATGGCGGAATCTCCTTGCGTTATATGTTAAAGTGCGATTGGCAAATCATTGTTGTCGCCGATCAGCTGAAGCAGCAGAAAGGCGTTGAGCCGGGCGTTGCGGGGTTTCTCTTCGGCGTCCCAGTATTCGAGGAGCCTCTGGCGGAAGCTTTCGGTATCCGGGATTTTGCCGTCGAGCCGTTGTGCCAGGAGGTCGAGGAAGTCGCGCTGGAGGGCGGCGGCTTCGACGATCCGGGCGGAGCCGAAGCGTTCCTTGAGCAAGGCGGCGCAAGCGGCGCTCTCGGCCGGTTCGACGGCGCAGAGGCGCGGGCAGTCCGGCTGGCGGAGCTGGCGCTCGAAGAGATCCGGCGGGGCCGGGAGCTGATCCTTGAACCCGGTGTGCTGGATGGCGGTGAAGAGCCGCCAGCGGCTGTTTCCGGCAGCGGCGAGGCGGTCGAGGATCCGCCACACTTCGCCGTCGCCGAAAAGTCGGGCGGAGGCTTCATCGAGCAGAGCTTTGACCGGCCGCGCGTCGCCGTGAAAGGCCCGCGCGCAGGCCTCGGCCGCGGCCATTGTCCACGGCGCCGAAACCAGCCGGATCGACCAGTTGGTAATGCAGCACCCGGCATAGCCGCGTTGTCGCACCGCGCGCGCCGCGCCGACCAGATTGTCGGCGTGGCGGAGCTGGTGCGGGATGAAGAAACCGTCGATCGCCGAGGCGGCGGTGCCGCAGAGGATCACTTCAAAGCCGCGATTCCGGAAGAATTCGGCGCTGAAGAAACTGCGGAGCCTGCCGTCCGGTTCGATCAGGCTGGGGCAAAGCGCGTCCGCTTCGCTCCGGTTGACGGTATCGACGGTATACTCTTTGCCGTCGATCCACAAAATCCGGTCCGGATTGCCGCAGCCGTCGCGGTAATTCCAGTCCCAGATCACGAAATCGCGATCGAGTTCATCGATCGAACCGGCGTATTTCCAGAGCATGTCGCCCCAGACCGAGGGGCGGATGCCCCGTTCGCGAAGACCGGTCGCGAGTTCGTTGAAGTATTCGTTGTAAAGCTCGAGCGGCGGCCGCGCGGAACAGGCCGGGCAGCGATGAAAGAAGTAGGCCTCGTCGCCGCCGAGGTGAAAATAACGGATCGGGCCGAATAGCTCGCAATACTCGTCGATCCAGTTGCGGAGAAGCTGCCGCACGCCGGGACGAGAGGGACAGTAGCAGTCGTAGGACTCGGGGAGTTCGCGAAGATCGTGATAGGGGGGCTGGAGCAATACATACTCGGCGTGGCCGAGGGTCTGGAGGAGGGGGATCGGCTCAAGGCCGAGTTCGCGGCCGTACTCGACCAATCCGGCAAAGGTCTCCTTGCTCATCGCCTCGGGCTCGGCGCATTCGGGGCAGCTGTCCCAGACGACTTTGTTCTCCGGCTCCCACAGCACGGCGTTGCAGCCGAGCTCGCTTGCGGCGTGGAGCCGGCGCTTGATTTCCTCTTCGCGCAAGTTGCGGAAGTTGAGGTCGATATGATAAATGAAGAGCGGCATCTTTTTCCCTTTTTCGATGATCAGCGAGATTGCTTTTTTATAGTATAGCATTATATTCTTGTCTGGAAATGATTAAAACAACCATTTTTTTAACATTTATGAACAATATCGACGAAATCTACGAAAAACTGGAACAAAGCGGGCGATTGGGGAATCTTTCGGAATCGCTGCCGGCGGCGCCGGCGATGCCGACCGACATCAATGTTTCGGTGCGGCGGCGGGATACGGCGGTGTTTTTTCAGCAGGCGGCGCACCGCTGGTATATTTTGTGGTTGTGTGTGGAGGGTTTGGGCGAGCTGATGGTGGAGGGGACGTTGTTCCGGTTGCAAGCGGGGGAATTTCTGGTGGTGTTTCCGGGCCAGCCGCATCGCCGGATCAGTACGACGGCGGAGAACTGCAAATGGATACTGGTGCGGTTTCATCTGGCGACGGAGCCGGACTGGATTGAGAGTTTCCGCAATGCGCCGGCGTCGTATCAGGAGAGCGGGGATTTGCTGCGGGTGTTTCTCGACCAATATATAGAGGCGGAGCGGTCGCGGCGGCCGGAGATGGTGACCGAGTGCGGGATACGACTGGCGTTGTTGTTGAACGGGTTGCGGACGGCGTCGCCGCCGGGGGGGGCGCATTTGCCGGAGCCGGACGATCCGCGGCTGCTGGCGGCGTGCCGGATGTTGTCGAAGAATTTTGCCGACGGGGAGGCGGAGGCGGCGACGGCGCGGGCGCTGGGGATGTCGGAGGCGCATTTGCGGCGGTTGTTCAAGGAGCGGTTCGGGGTGACGCCGCACCGGTTTCTCAATCAGTACCGGATGTTGACGGCGCAGCACATGTTGTTGCACACGACGCGGACGGTATCTGAGATCGGGAAGCGGTGCGGGTTTCAGAGCATCTACGCATTTTCGCGGTTTTTTGCGGGGAACTCGGGGGTGTCGCCCCTGCAGTACCGCAAACGCTGGAAAAAATAAAAAAAAGCGCCGCAGGCTCAAAAAAAAGAAAGAAGCGCGAAGCGCCAATCCCGCCCCCCGTCGTACGGGGGCGCGGTCCAGCGGCGA
>CAZRFG010000143.1:0-8683 GCA_964599205.1 uncultured Victivallaceae bacterium | reverse complement strand
TTTACCTCTCCAAAAGAACCTTCTCGTCAATTGACGAGCTCAAGAAGATTATTGAGGAAGGAGGCCGCTGATATGAGATTCTGGCATGCGTATTGGAAATCATTGCTCTTTTTTCTCGGCTTCGGTGTCTTGCCGGCATGGTTCGGTTTTTCCCTGTTAGCGTATCACGTGGCCGGATATCGGATTCCGGAATGGCTGTTGTTTCGTTTCGGTCGGATCGGAGTTTTCCCTTCTGATGAATTGTTCATGATTTATTTTTTCTTTTTTGGGTACTTTTTCGGCGGCTGCCTCGCGGGCACAGCAATCTGTCACATCGTGGTGAAGAAAAAACTCCTCGAAAAAATTGATGCGCGAATTAAAATCCTCCCGCCCCGGCATTCCCCCGGAAAAATAGAAACATCAAAATCAGGCAAGGCTCAGTAAACCCCTCAAATCAAGGCATCAAGATGGCAACCACAATCTGGAATGACATTTACAACGATTATCTGGCGGGCGGCAAGGCTTGGGCTTCCATCGGAGCCGGGTTGCACCCCCATTTCCTGGCGCTGATCCGGAATTCGACCTTTCCGCGGAAAAACGCGCTGGACATCGGGTGCGGCACCGGAAGTTATCTCCGCCACCTCCGGGAAAACGGATTCGAAGTAACCGGCCTCGACTCCAGCGAAACGGCGATCCGAATGACCCGCGAACTGCTTCATGACCAGGGAAGCCTGGTCGTCGCCGATATGTATGATTACCCATATCCCGCCGATTGCTATGACCTGATCGTTTCCCACTGCACCTTGCACCACGGCAGGAAGCGCCGGGTGCTTGCGCTCCTCGCGCAAGTGTATCGGGCGCTACTGCCGGCAGGACACGTCTTCATTTCGCTGCCCGGCAGCGAGGGCCGGCAGCACTGGATCATGATGGGCGAGCACGAGGAGCTCGAAGACGGCACGTGCATCCCGCTGGCGGGGCCCGAAAAGGGATTGCCGCACTCCTTTTTTTCGCGCGCCGAGATCGAGCAACTGTTCGCCGCCTATCATGATCCCGCGTTGAGCTTCGACGAGTCCGACTGTCGGTGGATCATCACCGCCCGCAAATAAAAACGTGATTTCGGCTCGATGCGCTTGACATTCGCGCCGGCATTGTGTATTTTTTGGCAGTGACCTCAAATCATAACTGAAAATCGGGGCAATCGGATGAAAAAAGTGAAGACGCTCTGGCCGGAAAAAGTCGAGCACGGGGTTTACTGGCCGCTGGGGCTGCTGCTGATCTACTGGGCGGAGTTCCTGACCTTGGCGATCAATCCCTACAGCCGCGACGTGTGGCTGGCGGAGAACCTCACCGCGCTGATCCCGATCACCGCGCTCTGCATCCTCTACTGGCGCGGCATCCGCTTCTCCAACACCGCTTATACCCTGATGGCGGTCTATTTCTATTTGCAGACGCTGGGCGGCTACTACACCTTTGAACGGGTGCCGTTCGAGTGGGTCACCGACACGTTCGGCTTCGAGCGCAATCACTATGACCGGCTCTGTCACTTCATGGTCGGGGTGTTCGCCTTTCCGGCGCTGGAATACTTTGAGGAAACCCGTTCGGTCAAAGGGCGCAAACTCGCGATTTTCCTCGCCGTGATGGGGGTCTTCGGCGTCGCCGCGATCTTTGAATTGATCGAGTGGATCTACGCCGAAGTCAGCGATCCCGCCGCCGGAGCCGCCTTCCTGGGTTCGCAGGGCGATATCTGGGATGCCCAGAAAGACATGCTCGCCGACGGCCTCGGCGCGGCCGTCTTCAGCTCCCTTTACGCCTGGCTCCGCCCGCTCTGCCCGAAGCGGAAAAAGGCGAAAAAGTGAAATAAAAAAGCGCGGTCCATGATAAACGGACCGCGCTTTGAATTCCGTCCGAAACCTTATTCTTCCTTGTCGGCGGCGGCTTTGAATTTCAGCGTCACCGGCTTGCCGGCGGTGACTTTGATCTTCTGGCCGAAGCCCTTCTTCTGGGCGCCGATCATGTAATTCTTGCCGTCCGGGGCCTTGTCCGAACCGGTCACCAGCGCGCCGTCGGGAGCGTACCAGCCTTTGGCCTTGCCGTTTTCGACTTCCTCAAAGGAACCGTTGACCAGTTCCGCACCATCGATTTTGATGTCGTCGTAGGCGACGAAATAGGTTTTGCCTTCCGGGGCCTGGTTGCCGCGGAACGACAAATTGACTTCGCCGTCCTGCTTCGGAGTGAAAGTGACTTCAAACTCTTCAAAGGTCTCGCCGAGGTTTTTCTTGCCCATCAGCAACATGTAGCTGGCGGCGGCATCGCCGGTCACCCATGCCGGAGTCTTGAAATCGACTTTGTCGTTGCCCACCGGGTCGCCGACTTGGCACTTGGTGCTGCGGCCGTCGACATCGACCACCGCCCGCACCGGCGCGGCGGCAAAAGCGCCGATCGCACCCAGAACCAACAATGAGGCCAGAATCTTCTTCATACTCGCTTCCTTTCGCTTCAAGTCAACCATCTTCCGGGATATCCCGGCCACGGCTAATATAATCGGCATATTTGCCGAATACAAGATTAATTGCAAATAAATTCGACCTGAATCCGGCAGACGATCCGCAACTTCGCCGCCGGGGCGAAACGCCAGTTGTAATGAAACTGCGCCGGCATCTCGCGGTCGGAGGGATGCTCGGGGCCGGAGTCGTCGGGATAACGGAAGCGGTCGGTCGAACTCGCCTTGAGCAACGGCGCCGACGCCTCCACCCGGATCGTCGCCGCGCCGGGCGCACGCTCGAGCCGGAGTCGACCCGTTTCGTCGATCGTCCCCGCGGCATAACTGTGAAGCCGGAAGTCGATCGTCCGCGGCCGCTCGCCGCCATCGATCTCATCGGTCACCGTGATCTCCAGTTTGGCGCGGTCGAAACGGAGTTCGCGAATGTAGCTTTTCAACATCGGATAGGCTTCGCTGAGGTCGAAACGCATCACCCCGATCCCGTTTTCGTCGCTGAATTCGAGAATCCGGCCGACCGTGGCGGCATCGCTTTTCAGCTGCCCCTCGCCGTCGACCAGGATCGCATTCTGCGCCTTGGTCTGGCGCGTCCACTGGTCGTGGTGCGAAGTTCCGAAGAGATACCCGAAGGAGCCGGTCGGCGCGAGAAGCGCCTTGCCCCCGACCAGCAGCGCGAAACTCCCCTGATCGGCATGCTGGTGGCTGGGCGTGCCGTAGCGGCTGCAGCGGGCGAGCAAAGCGACGTCGTGTTCGGGGTCGCCGACCGCGCGCCGCAGACTCATCATCCCGGTGTCGCGGCAGATGAAGTGATTCGGCGAGTGCCAGACCTTGGCCGGTCCCGCCGCAGGCAGCAGCGGCGGAATCACGTCAAGGAGGTGCAAACGGTAGAAATCGACTTCCGCGATGCACCGCCGGGAAAACTCCCGCGCCTCGACCGAGCCGAAGCGCTCGGCGTAGACGCCGAACGGATTCTGGGCCTGAAAGCCCGGCCACTCCCTGGCGGTCGGCCAGTTGCCGTCGCCGAAGGGATGGGCCTCGAAGCCCGGCGTCGCGAAGTGGACGAAGAACTCGGCGAGATTGCGGTAAAAGGGCTTGTTGAAGAAACTGAAACTGCTGTGCCGTTCGAGGGCGAAAAAGAACGGCAAATACCATTGGGTGTAACTGCTGCCGTAAAACACCCCCTCGGCCCATCCGCCGCCGCGTCCGCCGTAGTGCGGGAAAATCGAGCTGTAAGCCCGGATCGCGTAGTCGAGATACTTGGCCGCCTCTTCGTCCGGAATATGCCCCCACAGCACCATCGCCGCTTCGCCGAGGTAGCCGGGCATCCGCCCCATGTGGGAGTCGCCGGGATTGGCGAGGTAGTCGCATTCGGTAAGCCGCCGGTAAGTCTGGCGGGCATGGCCGTGCAAGGTATCGATCAGCCAGCGCTGTTCGGCCTCGTCGAAGAGGTCAAAAGTCCAGTCGATCACCGCCGGGAGACAGCGCGAGAGGCTCAATCCCACCTCGTCGCAGCGCGGCCAGGTGGTGGCGCACGGCCCGGCGGGATTCCATTCGCAGAAGCGCAGCAGACCGGCGCGGACGTATTTCGCCGCCGCCTTATCGCCGAGGAAGAGGTGCGCGAGCGCGCAGGCGACGAGATCGCGGTCGAGATACACGCGCATCTCGTCGATCGTCCGGCGCAAGTCGATCCGGCCGTCCGGCTTGTAGTAATCGGGATAGCTCATCAACCCGTCGCCGATTGCGATTTCGACGTTGCGTTTGATCACTTCGAGCTGCGGCGCGTATTGGCGGCGGAGCTCGGCGAGGTCGCCGGGGTAATAGATGTGGCGGGGGTGGCCGGGGGGAATTCGCTTGAGCACCTCCATCGCCGTCGGCGGCAGCGCCGGGCGGGCGTCGGCCGCCACCCGGAAGCGGCGTTCGCCGAGTTCGCTGTCGCCGAGGAAGACGTTCCACGCGTATTCCCCGGGCTCCAGCAGCGCGTCAAAGCAGAAATAGTGGAACGGCGTCCTGCCATCAATGATGGTTTTGCCGTCGGCGAGCCGGCGGACGGTGACCCGGTAGCCGGCGGCGCCGGGCTCGGCGATCCACTGCAGCGAGGGCGGATTGTAATCGACGGTTTCGCCGTCGTCGGGAGCGGCGAAGTTGCTGTGAAGATGACGTTGCTGAGGCAATTTTTTCATTGCTGGTGAAACCATAGATATTCCCCGCTTTCCGGATCGATCCGGCCGATCGGCCTGGCCGGAGTCCCCGCCATGATGGCGTAGTCCGGCGTGTCTTTGGTGACTACCGAGTTGGCGCAGATCAGGTTGCATTTGCCGATGGTGACCCCGCCGGTGACGGTACAGCCGGAGGCGAGCCAGCTGCCGTCGCCGATGACGATCGGGCCGGGCGCGTCGCGGCCGCTGAAACACTGGGTTTTGGCGTCGAATTTGTGATTGCCCGCGGGCAGCGAGCAATGGGGGCCGATCAGCACGTTTCTGCCGATCCGGACGTCGCCGTTGACATAACAGAAAAGGCCGATCAGCGAATTTTCGCCGATCTCGTTGTCGCCGATCCGGACCACCGCGCCCGGCATCACTTTGACGTTGTTGCCGAAGCCGAGCAGACGGGCGCGGCGGATGTCGTCTTCGAGGTTGTCGCCCCGGACGCTGTAGTCGACACACATCGCGAAGTCTTCGGCGGAAATGCCGCAGACCGGGGGAGAATCACCGACCTCGAGAGCTTTGCGCATCGCCCCCTCCTATTTGCTTTTTTTATAAACCGCTTCCGCTTCCGGGAGATGTTTTTTGAGTTCGGCGATGCGGTCGGCGCTGATCGGGTGAGTCGAGAAAAATTCTTCCAGCCGGCTGCCGGAGCCGAGCTTGCCGAATTTCTCCCAGAACTTGATCGCCGCGGCAGGGTCGTACCCGGCTTTGGCCATCAGCATCAAGCCGAGATAGTCCGCTTCGAGTTCCTGGGCCCGGCTGTAGGGCAGCAGCACGCCGAGCTGGCTGGCCGCGCTGTAGGTGCCCGAAGCCGCCGAGCCGCTGCCGGCCCAGACCGCTTCGGACGCCACCGCGGCGAGCGAGCCGAGGATATCGCTGGCGGCGCTCTGGCTCATCCGTTCGCCGCCGTGGCGGGCGAGGACGTGGCCGATTTCGTGGCCGACCACCGCCGCCAGTTCGGCGTCGCTTCCGGCGTATTCATAGAGCGAATCGTACACCGCCACGTAGCCGCCCGGCAGGGCAAAGGCGTTCGGCGTTTTGGACTGAAAAACCACGAACTCCCAATGATACGCTGGCTTGTTGGCCGCCTTGGCCAGCCGGGTGCCGACGCGCTGGAGCATTTCGTTCTTTTTGGCGTCGGTGGAGCGCTTCTCGGTTTTCAAAATTTCTTTCCACGCCTTGGCCCCTTCTGCGTTTTCCTCGCTCTCGGAACTCAGCATCAACTGTTTCCGCCCGGTGCCTTCAACCGTGGTACACCCGGTGATCGCCAGCATCGCGACCGCCGCCGTCAACATCAAAAATGCTTTCATATATCCATCGCAACCGTTGGTTAAGAAAATTCTCGAAAACAATATCACTTCTTTGACGAAATACAACTTTTATGCTCTTTTTTTCGAATTCTTACCTCCTCCTAACCGAACCCTAACAATCGGGGGGTAATGTATGTTTGTAATGAAAGCAAGGCAGCCCCCCGGCTCCGCTAAATAAAAGGAAAACTCATGAACCAAGCATTGAAACTGATCGCAATTCTGGCCGCCGCGACGATGGCATCCGCCGCCGTCGCGGAGTCGCTGTTGCCCCCTCCCCCGGGAGAACTCGACAAAACCCGGCGCATCCGCTTTGTCGAGGACGACGCCCAGAATTATATGGTTTCCAAGATCTATGAATTGAAATACCAGAAGGCGAACGATATCGTCCCCTTCATCCTGGGCTCGATCCGGCGCTACGCCAACAACGGCTCGGCCGACCGCATCAACTACCCGGCCGGCAACAAGCAGCTGGTCACGGTCAGCTGCCCGATCCCGCTGATGCCCTACATCGACGACATGATCGCCAAACTCGACCGCCCCGGAAAAGTCGGCGGCGGCAGCGGCGGCATCGAGGGCACCGGAATCACCCGCAGCGTCTTCGTCCCGCAGTACCGCTCGAGCCAGAAGATGGTCGACATCATGGTCAAAACCGGGATCCCGTCCAACGCCACCGAGGGCGCCAACCAGGACGCCGTGGTCGCCTACGACCCTGCCACCAATCTGATCTACTGGAAAGACTCCGTCCGCAAGGACGAAGACCTCAAAAAATACCTCGCCTGGCTCGACCGCCCGGTGCCGCAGTTCACGCTGACCCTCAACGTCTACGAAATTCGCGACAGCGACCTGATGGACCTCGGCATCGACTACCTCGCCTGGAAAAACGGGCCCGGGCTCAACCTCCTCGACGTCGGGGCCAAGTATCTCGAGGGGTCGGCGTTGACCGACGCCTTCGGCCCCTACGGCTTCTTCCTCTTCGCGCCGTCGTTCGACTTCTCCTTTGTCCGCATCCTCCAGCAGAACGGGCGGGCCCGGCTGGCGACCAGCGCGAGTCTGACCATCGCCACCGGACAGGACGCTTCGATGGTCTTTGTCCCCACCTTTCAGAACGTCACCAAGGATCTCAAATTCGCCGCCGCGGTGGTGGGTTCGCCGAACAGCAAATTCGACTTCAAGGTCACCAGCCCGGTGATCGCGCTCTCCGGCAAAACCGACAAGGACGGCTTGCTCGGCACCGGCGTCGAGGACTACGCCAAGCAGACCGGCGTCCTGACCTTCAACTACGCGCTCTATATGAAAAACGTGGTCGAGCGCAACAACCACGGCGATGAACTCTTTGAGGAATCCACCACCTCCAGCGCCGGGGTGATCCAGACCGGCAGCGAACGGCTGCTGTCGCGCTGGGAAAAGGAGGAGAACGTCGAACAGACCATCGGGGTACCGTTCCTCTGCGAACTGCCGGTGCTCAAATACATTTTCGGCACCACCACCACAACCAAGGAAAAGTACTATTACTTGCTGACCGTCAAAGCCGAGCTCCTCCATCCCGACGCCGAAATCGCCGGCCTCTCCGGCAAACTCACGCCGATTCCCGAACTGGTAAAGGAAGTGAAATAATGAAACACAACAACCGCCGAAAAATCGCTTTCGCCGCCCTGACCGGCTCGCTCGGCATCGCCGCTTTCGCCAACCAGCAGCCGACCAGCAACGAGAACCCGACCTATACCTCCTCGCAGGTTCAGGCCCAGCTGCTGCTCAACATCGATGACGAGACCAAAACCGTCCACTTCATCCGCGACAACAACGACCCCAAAATCATCACCAAAACCTACGTCCTAAAACACGCCGACCCCTACTCGATCCGTCCCTACATCCGGGAAATGGTCCAGGCGCTGCGGGTCGATTACAACAACCCGGCCGGACGCGCCAATCCCGCCTACTACAACACCTTCAGCAAAGACAACGCGGCCAAGACCGAGCTGATTTTCGTCCCCACCGGCGTCGAATGCATCCGCTATGAGGACGGCACCGGCATCATCATGGTCTCGGCCGAAGACTACCGTTTCAAGGACAACACCAACGGCATGGGCATCGATTCGCTGGTCGCCAGCCTCGACCAGCCCGGCATCATGAACTCCTCGGGCCAGCCCAAGTACATCTATTTCCCCGCCAACCGCAGCGCCAAGGAACTCCAGGCGATGATCAAACTGGTCGGCGCCAACGTCTCCAACGAGACGGTCGAATTGATCGGCGGCAAGGACAAGTTTGAAGTCGACGAGGACTTGAACTGCATCTTCTTCAACACCGCGCTCTATTCGCGCCAGAACATCGAGGACATGCTCAAGCTCTACGACGTCAGCCATCCCGAAGTCCGGGTCAGTTGTACCGTCTATGAACTCGACGCCGAAAACGACGGCATGCTCGGGCTCGACTTCCAGTCGTGGAAGAACAACGACGGCGCCAAGCTCTTCTCGACCGGGGTCAAGTATTCGCACAACTACAACATCTCCAACATGACCGGCATCGTCGCCCCGGACGGCACCATCAACTCGCACTTCTTCAACTTCGAGCCCAAGTGGAATTCAAAATTCCTCGACTTCCTGGTCTCCAAAAGCAAGGCCAAAGTGGTCACCACCGGCGACCTCTGCGTCCAGAACGGCTCAACCGGCAAACTGCTGCGCCGCAGCGGCGTGATG